>CAIJTF010000079.1 GCA_903823565.1 uncultured Flavobacteriales bacterium | reverse complement strand
CGACGGAGTGGTTTGGCACCTCGATGTCGGCTCGTCACATCCTGGGGCTGGAGAAGGTCCCAAGGGTTGGGCTGTTCGCCCATTAAAGTGGCACGCGAGCTGGGTTCAGAACGTCGTGAGACAGTTCGGTCTCTATCTGTTGTGGGCGTTAGAAATTTGAGAGGACCTGCCTCTAGTACGAGAGGACCGGGGTGGACATACCTCTGGTGTACCTGTTGTGGCGCCAGCTGCATCGCAGGGTAGCTATGTATGGATGAGATAAGCGCTGAAAGCATCTAAGCACGAAACTCGCCTCAAGATGAGATTTCTTTTAAGGGCCGTGGTAGACGACCACGTTGATAGGCTACAGGTGTAAAGACAGTAATGTCAAAGCCGAGTAGTACTAATTACCCGTAAACTTACGACTCAACTCATTCTATTCTTTACTGCTTCAATCGTCCGATATATCAAAACCCATTTTATCTTTGGGTGTCTATAGCAGCATGGTCCACCTCTTCCCATTCCGAACAGAGAAGTTAAGCCTGCTTGCGCTGATGGTACTGCCCTTTTGAGGGTGGGAGAGTAAGTCGACGCCGCTTTTTAACCCCGACATTCGCAAGAATCGTCGGGGTTTTTTATTTCGCCACCCTCGAAAGGATAATAGATTTTTTGTATTGAGTCCTGACTCAGGGTCAGGATGCTTACAAATGCGTCAGCATAAGTCGACGCCGCTTTTTAAGAATACAAACCCTTTGATATTATTTTCAAAAGGGGTTCAATTAATTAAGGTACTTTTGCCTTGTGAAAAACACCGCTCCTTTTACTTCTTATCAGTGGATACTGGTTATTTTATTATCCTTAACTCAGTTTACCGTTGTTTTGGATTTTATGGTTATGTCTCCCTTAGGAGATTTATTGATTAAGGACTTACACATCAAGCCCAGTGAATTTGGATTGGTAGTATCCAGCTATGCTTTGGCAGCGGGGATTTCAGGAATGTTCACGGCAGGATTTGCCGATAGATTTGATCGTAAGAAGCTTTTACTTTTCTTTTACAGCGGATTTATCCTTGGAACGTTGTTTTGTGGAATTTCTCAATCCTATTATCAATTGGTTTTATCTAGAATTTTCACGGGTATTTTTGGAGGAGTAATGTCTTCTATATCCTTGGCAATAATAGCCGATGCTTTTCTATTAGATCAACGAGGGCGCGCTATGAGTTTTATTCAAATGGGATTTGGACTTAGTCAAATTTTAGGCATACCTATTAGTCTTTTTATAGCGGAGCGTTGGCATTGGCAAACGCCATTTTTCCTTATCGTTATGCTATCCGTTATAATGTTCTTTTGCATTCTAATGGGGATAAAAGCCTTACCCGTTGATGCTTCCAATAAAACGGTGAACGCCTTTAATCATTTATTAGGAACGCTTAAAAACAAACAGTATCGCATCGGTTTCCTCGCCACCGCATTTATGTCCCTAGGGGGTTATTTTATGATGCCATGGGGAAGTACTTTTTCGGTAAATAATGTCGGTATCCCACAATCTCAACTTCCGCTTATGTTCATGATAGTTGGTCTTGCTACGTTTTTTATAATGCCTTTCGTGGGGATTCTTTCAGACCGTTTGAACAAATTTAAATTGTTCCTTATGGCCTCTTTGATTATGGTTGTTGCGGTATCCATTTATGTTCATCTAGGAGCTACATCCCTTACGGTCCTAATATTGGTAAATGTTTTAATGATGGGAGGCATAATGGCGCGCATGGTTCCTTCTCAAGCCCTATCAAGTGCAGTTCCAATTCCTAAAGACCGTGGGGCTTACATGAGTATTAATGCCTCATTGCAACAATTAGCAGGGGGAGTAGCAGCCTTTATTGGCGGTATGATAGTTTATCAAAAATCCCCGAACGCTCCTTTAGAAAGATTTGATGTTTTAGGATATGTTGTTATTGGCGTTATTGCCATAAACATCCTTTTTACCTATCGGGTATATCAGATAATAAAAGGTAGAAATCAATCCTAATTTAAGGGTTCTTTAGATTCCAATTTTCTTTCTTAGTTCTTGAGGTATCCCCTCCTTATGTAAGTAGATGTTTATAGTCTTTAAGCGAAAATAAGATTCTGAAACATATAAATAACCCTTTGGATAATTACCCATTCCCCAAGAATTTTTCACCAAAAGATACTTTTTGCCATTTTGATCTTTGTATAATCCAACAATGTGCATACCATGATCATCGGTTGTTGTTTTGTTATCGTAACCTTTCTGACGTATAGAGGCGGTAACCGTAAGTTCTTTCGTTGGTGTCAAAAATGCATTCGAGCTTCGGTCCGCACCAGCATCATTAAAGTTACGATTATCCTTCCCACTTAACTGAATGGTACTTGGATCTTCAGGTACAAGCGCAATTCCATTTTTAAAACTAAAACCCTTTTCTGATACGTCTGCACCCCATGCAACAGTGTATCCATTCGCTAAAGCGTTTTCTACCGTCGCCATTAAATCATCCAACGCAACGTTGTATGAATCACCCCAATTATAATTGTCCGGAATTGCTAACTGACATTTGGAGTAAGGAAGATGGTTTGTGAAAGAAGTTAATGAAAAATAATCATCCATGTTCAACCCGATACTTGTGGCATAGGACTGAGGGGTATAGGTTTTACCTTTCCACTGGAATTCTTTCATGTCTTTACCGATGTAAGCATCTAAAATTCCGGCAATGGCTGATTTCCAGTTGGAACTAATTCCGTTAGAACTGGACCCCATATACTTCAGCAAACCTTGTATAGCTCCATTTAATACTTCAAAGAATTCAGCGTGATCGAACGACTCAGAGCCGTTTAGGCCATTATACACTTCGTATGGCACAATACCGTGGGTTTTTATAACCCAAGGAATATCGTGAAATGCCCCCCCTTCCCCAAAATTCAATTTACCATCCATGCGTATGAACTTATCCGCTTTGTTTTCATAGGACTTACGAACGACAAACATCTCGGATAAGGCATCTGGTGTTTTATTTCCTTTGCGAATTAATTCAGATTCGAAAAAGGACAATCCTGAGAAGCTCCAGCATGTCCCTGTTTTACCTTGGCTCTGAACAGGAGTTGCATCCAGGTGATAGAGTTTGGTGAACTGATAGGAACTTCCTTCTACGTTGGTTGATTGGCCCAAAAAATCGTAGGTAACAAAAAGTAGAAGAATAATAACTCCTAGTAATCTATTTTTTCTAATATCCATGATTCAATATTCAATAGGGAAGCTTTACGCTGAATTTCTAACACGGCTTCTCGAGAGAAACCATTTCCAATAGATACTTTATGTAGTCCCTTTTCCTTGAAGGTTTGCACTTGAAATCCTAGAGCAGTTAATTTATCTGAAAAGGAAATCGCGTTTTCTGGGTTAACAAAACACCCTGCAATGCAATGAAAGGTTAGGGGTATCGTAACGGTTGGTGCCTTTTGAGTAGCATCAATTGTAACCGGCATCACTACAGGTGACGGGGATACTTCCTCAACCTTTGGAACCGCTTCGGTGATTGGAGCGGCATTAGTAATTTCCTTAGGCTCGGATGGCAAAGGGGTTTGTACCTTAACCGGAATTTTTGGCTGTGCCTTTATCGCTTGACTGTGCGATACACTAATCGGTTTTCTAAATGGGTTTAAGTCTTCAATGGTTATAATCCCTGAGGCTACGGCATTGGTCTCATTCGGTATCCAATACGAATAAAAAACTATGGGTAGCGCGATTACTGCAGCCGCTAAATATCTCCAAGCTTGATGGTGTTGAGTAGGGTTAAGGTCTTCTGCCGCAGGAAGTAGGGTTGCCTCTTGAGGAACAAAATGAACGATTTCCAATCCGAAGGCGCTTAACAACAAATTACTGTTTCTATCCTGTTCGAATTGTATATTTCCTTCAGGGTCTTTCCACAAAGTACCTATTTGATTTAAACGAAGGGTACTCCCAGAAGAGAGTATTGCCTTCCAATTAACCACTTTGTCTTCGATCGCGACGAGGCTCTCATCATAAGAAAGGGCGTTCCCAAGTTTATACGCATTCACCAATATTCCGTCGTTCTGACGCAGTTGAATATTAAATTGGAGTTTTTTTGATGGAGGAATAATGGTTCCCTTTTCGAAATCAATGAAGGACCCTTTTCGTTGAGCTAGGAAACCACCGAAATTGGGAATAATTACACATTCATGTGAGAGCAATAACTCATGAAGGATTATATCCAAAGTCTTCATGAACCAAATGTACAAAATAGGACAAGAAAATAAAAGTTTTACGGCAGTAGATCCAGTACTTTCTTTACATCCTGTGGCGTATCAATATTTGGTGTTTCAATGGTTGTTAAACCCGTTTGAATCTTATAACCATAATACAACCACCTTAGTTGTTCCAATCCTTCGGATTTTTCCCATTCACACGGGGTTAATTGGGCGATTTCGTGCAGAACTTTTTTACGGTATCCATACAACCCAAGGTGTTTTAGGGGTACAAGGTTGGAATCGTATTGTCCTGATGGAATGGGGCTTCTGCTGAAGCATAGCGCTTCCTCAAGATGGTTTAAAATCACCTTAATTCGGTTGGGGTTTATAATATCCTCCTTTGCAAAAAAAGGCGTGACCAACGTGCCGATTTCTGTTGTTGGATGGTGGAACAGGGATATCAATTGAGACAATTGAGAGGGATTAACCAAGGGCTCATCGCCTTGGATATTTATAACAACGTCTATGTCTGGATAGCGTTCAGCGACTTCTTGACATCGTTCGGTTCCAGATTGGTGCTTTGGAGAGGTCATTTCTGCCTGCCCACCGAATTCCAATACATGGTTTAGAATCCGTTCATCGTCCGTAGCAACCACTAGTTTCGAAATTTCGGGACAAGCATGAGCGCCTTCGTATACCCGCTGGACCATGCTTTTACCCTTTAGGTCGATTAATGGTTTTCCAGGAAACCGACTAGAACCAAACCGTGATGGTATTATTCCGAGTACCCTCATCAGAATTTCCATGAAAGTTGAACCAAGAAATTTCTCGGAGGTTGGATATCACCAGGTCTGCTAGAGTACTCTGCATTAAAAACATTGTTGGCGATTAAACCAATTTTCATGGTGTCATTTACTTTATACGAAACTCGGGCATCGAACACTAGGTTTCCTTTGTTATAGATTTTTCGGTATTCTTTTAGCCCAGGCAGTATATACGTGTTTTGGGCAATAGGTTCCTCAAATACCTTATCAATATTTTGCATAAAACTATTGTAACGACAAGAAATCCCGAAGCCCCAAGTCTTGTAAACGGCTTCGATGTCTGCCCGTACTAAGTGTTTAAATCGGTACTTAAGCATGTTGGTGGTACTGTCCGAATTATAAATGGTGTATTGCGGATCATTGTTTAATGAAATGGGATTCATGTATGTATATCCAATGAGTGATACCACTTCTACATCGTTAATTTTACCCGTACTATTAAAGGATAACTCAACCCCTGATATTCGCGCTTTTTCTACGTTTTGTGCTCCAAACCCGATGATTTGTTGTATCGTATAACCATAGGTCTGTTGTAAATTGGCTAATTCAGCAATGCCTTGACTGGTGTAAATATCAATCTGGTTTCCGTTCATTGGGTTGTAAAATCCAAATGAAAATTCAATCATGTTTTCATAATTGTTTACAAAACCAGACAAGTCAATCATCCCTTTCCAATCGCCCATTTTAACACCTTGTTTGATTCCAACTTCAGCGGACCAACCAATCTCTGGTTTTAAGTTAGGATTTGGAAAAATATTCAAAGCCCCAACCGAGGTACTTGTAAATCGTTCACCCACAGACGGGTAGCGGATACCTTGCCCGATTGAGGCCCTAAGGTGCGTGTATTTCTGTAGTTCGTAGTGGGTTCCCATTCGAAATACTGGATAAACCGGCAAGGTCAACTTACCGAGTTGGAATTCAGAGTCTCCTTGCTTTTTATCCATGGAAAAATATTCAGCGCGCATCCCAGCGGTAATGTCAAACTTTTTAATGTGATGGTCATACTGGCTGTAGATAGCCGCATTACTCGAGACATGATCGCCAAAGAGATTGGAAAATACTACGTTTTGGGTGCCGAATAAGCCAGAAATTAACGTTCCGCCACCGGAAAAGGTCTTTAGATAGGTATAATCACCGATAAATACAACGGCTCCATTGCTTTGCTGCGGGTTGCTAATGTTATTGTTTGTGGTAAGGTATGCCCTGGTTTTCAAACTGTGTTTATTGTTATTCCGGTCAATAAACTTCACATATGGATCGATAAAAAGTCGATGGGAAAAGTTGTAGGTTAAGGTTGAAGCTGTATTGGAAGTATCAACTCCCCCGCTTGGCGAATACCCCAAGGAATCACTTTGCCAAATGATAAAACTTCCTGTTTTATGGAACTGATAATTGAATCCGATTCCGGCTTTCATTCGCTCTATTTTTTTTGGCCGAAAATATAGACTTCCACTTATCCTCCCGCGTGTTTCCGTTTCCCCTTGTCTGTACCCTTGGTCATTATAAAATACCGTGGATAGGGTATATCCTGTTCGAGCAAACATTTGACTCCTAAAAAAATCAAATTGTTGGTTCATCGGATTAAACCGTTGGGCACTGTCCTTTCCCCACCACTTCAATGAACTTCTTTTAGGATTGTCATAAATTCCCGCTTGTAATTTAATTTTTGTTTCGGCCTTGAGGCTTGGCTCCTTTTCTGATAAGGCAATCACGCCATTTAATGCCCCGCTTCCGTATAAAACGGACGACGCCCCTTTAATTACTTCAATTTGTGAGGCCTGTTCTATTGGAATCGCGTTCCATTGTGCGTCTCCAGCATATCCCGAAAGTAGGGGCATTCCATTCCAAAGCATCATAACACGGCTTCCTGCTCCATAGGCGAATCCTGATCCGCCCCGTATACTCACTTGTCCATCCATGGTAAATACCCCGGGGGTTTGTTCCACGGCTTGCTCCAAATTCACCATCCCCTTGCTTTCAATCAGACGAGGCTTAATGACCTCCATAGAAATCGGAATTTCTTCTATTTTCTGTGCTCTTTTATTTGCCGTAATGACGATGGTTTGCTCCATTTTTTCCGTTAAACGCATACCGATTTTCATGGATTCACTGCTGCCTATTAGGGTATCTAACGTTTGGTATTCGTTTTTTCTGAAATAAACCCTACACGGAAAGGTAATGTCATTAGCCTCCAATAAAAAGAATCCTTGTTCATTCGTTGCAGTTTTTATTCCTTTTTGTGTTGTGATCTCTACCCCTTGCAGGGCTTTACCGTTTGATATATCTAAAACGGTCCCGGAGAGTTGTCCGAAAAAATAGGAAGGTAAAAGTAGAAGGATGAAATAAAAATTTCTCATGCATTAAGTTTAGGTCCGATAAAGAAACAAAAAATTATAATGACAGCTGCATTTGAAACAGGAAGTTTCTTGGCGCTTGTACTGTACCCGGTCTACTGACATATTCGGTATTGAATATGTTATTGGCAATAAAATTAACTTTTACTGCATCGCTAATTTGATAACCAAAGCGTGCGTCAAAAACGGCGGTACCTCGATTGAATTTCGCCCTGTAATTCGACATGCCAACCAATAATTCTTGGCCTAAGACCCCATCCTCAAATACCGCATCAATGTTTCTCATAAAGCTATTATAGCGCGTTGAAACCCCCATACTAAATGATTTATATGTTGCTTGAATGTCCGCTTTGGCCATGTGATTAAATCGGTATTTCAGCATATTACTGGAGGGGTCGGAAAAGGAAAGTTTGTAGACACTGTCTTTGTTTAGGCTCACAGGATACATGTAGGTATACCCTAGCAGAGTAGTTAAATCAACATTTCCAATTTTCCCCATGCTATTAAACGAGAATTCGGCTCCTCCAATAAAGGCCTCCTCGGCATTTTGGGCTTGAAACCCAACCCATTTATAGAAATAGGTTATCGTATCTGGATTGGTTACCTGAAGTGGTCCCAACGTATCGGGCTTGTAAAGACCAAAGGTAAATTCCGTCATGTTTGAATAATAGTTGGCAAATCCAGCAATATCGGCCATGGCCTTCCATTCGCCGAGTTTAATGACTTGTTTTACACCGAGTTCAGCGGCATATCCAGTTTCGGCTTTGAGTTCAGGGTTTTTAAAAAT
>CAIJTF010000078.1 GCA_903823565.1 uncultured Flavobacteriales bacterium | reverse complement strand
TCCTTTGCTTACCCCAGGACAAACCTTATTATCTACGGATGTCACGATCAAATTGCGCATCAATAAGGAATACAAAAATTACACGGCCACGGGACAAAACAACGGCCGACCGATGTACGGATGGTCCATGGATGATATCGCCACCCAAGTGGGGGCTCAAGATGCCCTTAAGGAGGTCTTGAGTATGATTAACGTTGTTCCAAATCCTTACTATGCCTTCTCCGATTATGAACGGACACGCATCGAGAATAAGGTAAAGATTACCAACTTACCTGAGAAATGTACGGTTAAAATTTACTCTTCAAATGGTAAACTTATCCGAACCTTTAAGAAAGATAGCCCTGTAACTTCGGTAGATTGGGATTTGACCAACCATAAAGCCATACCTGTGGCCGGAGGCGTCTATTTAATTCATGTTGAAGTTCCTGGTATTGGAGAAGTGGTTCTTAAGTTCTTTGGTGGAATGAGAACTCCGGATTATCAAGGTATTTAATTAAAACTAATCGTTGAGATGAAATCAATTATAAACGTTGCATTTGCATTAACGGTAGTATCTACTACCTTATTTGCAGGAAATGAAGATCGCGTAGGTTCTGCAGGAGCTTCCCATTTATTGATTAATCCTTGGGCTCGTGGATCTGCCATTGGAGAATCAGGGATTGCAAGCATTAATGGGCTAGAAGCTCAGTTTAATAATATTGCAGGTCTTGCCTTTACGGATAAAACCCAAATAAAATTCAATTATTCGAACTGGATGGGAAATGCGGGAGTAGCATTGAATTCCGCTGGAATAGCCCAGAGGATTAGTGAATCAAATGTAATTGCTATAAGCGTTCAGTCTATGAACTATGGCGATGTCCCTATCACTACTGTTGCTAACCCAGAAGGAAATATTGGTTTTTTCTCGCCTCGGGCGAATGTTTTTAATGTCGGTTTTGCTAAGAAATTCTCTTCCTCAATTTATGGTGGGGTGAATTTTAAAGTAGTCTCTGAGAACATCTTTAATTTGAGAGCCAGTGGAATCGCTTTGGATGCAGGAATTCGTTACGTGTCGGGAGATCAACAACAATTGAAATTTGGCATCGCGCTTAAAAACGTAGGACCTGTAATGAAATTTAAAGGAGATGGGTTGGCGCAACAGGTTGAATATGTTTCAAATGGTTTCATTGCGACCTTAGAAAACCGTTCAGCGAGTTTTGAGCTTCCGTCTTTGTTGGCTATCGGTGGATCCTACGATTTTATATTGTCCGACGAAAGCCGTCTTTCCTTATCAGCCTCATTTCAAGCGAACTCCTTTTCAAAAGATCAATATAAATTGGGCTTAGATTATGGAATGGCTACGGAGAAATTGGCCTTTAACATTCGAGGAGGATTTGTTTACGAAGAGGGTTTATTAGATCAAGAAAATAGAAGCAATGCATTAGTAGGGCCGACTGCTGGATTTTCAGTAGATGCTTTGGTTGGAAAAAATCAAAGTGCTTTAGGCGTTGAGTACTGTTCGCGTTTTGCTGGTGTTTTTGGAATTATTCATACGTTAGGCGTTACCATCAGCCTTAATTAATCGTATTGTTTTCAAATTGGGCAAGAGGGCTTCGGCTCTCTTGTTTTGTTTAATTACATGCTCATGTCACAAATTAATTATTACACAGAAGAAGGGTTAAAAAAGTTAAAAGATGAGTTATATGAGTTAACTCATGTTCAGCGACCCAGTATTTCCAACCAAATTGCAGAAGCAAGGGATAAGGGAGATCTTTCAGAGAATGCTGAATACGATGCAGCGAAAGAGGCACAGGGTATTTTGGAAATGCGCATTGCCAAATTGGAAAGCGTAATTGCAAACGCCCGGCTTATCGATGACACCTTAATCGATAACTCTAAAGCATATATCCTATCAAAAGTTTTGATTCGTAATCAGACGAATAACATGGAAATTGAATACACCCTCGTAGCAGAAAATGAGGCGGATATTAAACTCCGTAAAATATCCGTGGACTCACCCATAGGAAAAGGGCTTTTAGGTAAAAAGGTTGGTGAAATTGCAGAAATTCAAACGCCCGGTGGTATTATGCATTTTGAGGTAATTAGCATTTCACGATAATGCCTTCCATCTTTAGTAAAATTGTTTCAGGGGAAATCCCGTGTTACAAGGTGGCCGAAAACGATGCATTTTTAGCCTTTCTTGATATTAATCCCCTAGTTCCTGGTCACACTTTAGTGATACCCAAGAAAGAAGTAGATTATATATTCGATTTGGATACACCTACCTATCATGGACTGTTTGCGTTTGCGAAAGACCTTGCCCCAAACCTAAAAGAAGCCTTTGGCTCCAAGAGAATTGGGATAACGGTAATTGGCTTGGAAGTACCGCATGCGCACGTTCATTTAATACCAATAAATAGTATGAAGGATATGGATTTTGGTAGGCCTAAAATGAACCCAACGTCCCAAGATTTACAAGCTTGGTTGCAAAAAATCAACGGATAACCTACTTTTTTAAAAACGTAAAGTAAATCCGAATTGGTTCTGTAATTCCATCAAAATAAATATCGGCAAAACAACTGGCATGCTTTCCCGTAAATTCAGGCTTGAAGGTAAATGACAAACTAGAATGATGGTCCCCTTCCGCCTTAAGTTGGTAACTTAATCCCTCTTGACTAAATTTAATTTCGTTGATTTCAATCTCCGTAAGATCGTGCTCGATATTCACCCACTTGGTTACGGAACTACCTTCCTTTATTTCATCCTCTTGTACCAAAGGGCTTGCAGAAATGCGCTGAAGATTTTCCGTCTGTGTTCGTGTCATATACAAAATTTCAACTTTGCGCTCAATGCTTGCCGCGACAGAGTATACCGAAGAAGCTCTATCGTTTCCATTATCGGAGGTGGATTGATTCGCAGCATATTCACCCAAGGGCACCTCAATAATTTCGAAAGAAACGTCTTTATTGGATTGAAGGAGTTTTTCCAAAGCACCCCCCTGGTACTCCATAAAAAATTTATACACGGATGAGATTCTTCGCTGCGTTAAGTTTACGTTGTATTGTGTTACGTTTAACGGGCTTGCATACCCTCGGGCAAAGAGTAAAATGGAATTGCCACGGGCCACTTCATGAACTACAGAATCATAGAGTTTTAAAAGCACTTGGTACCCGAAATCTACATTGTTTGTGAAAAAAGATGTGAGAGCCTCCTTATTTGAAGTGCTATCCATATAACTAGGCTTGGCTTTGTTGTAGTCGGTATATAACACATCGTATGACACATTACTTTTGCGCGCATACGATTTAGGGTTTGGATAGTCATTTCTAAAAAATAAACTAACAGGAAAGGAGATTAAAGGCGGTGGGGGTAAAGAATCAATTTTCGATTGATTGGGTTTCTCGAGCAAACCATAAAAAATATCGCTACAACAGGTTGGATTTTTTTTGGATAAACTACCCAATCGGTTTGAAGATACAAATACACTATCGGACTGGCGAAAATAATATAAATCGTTGGCAGGGCTGTTGATCGGTAATCCTACGTTGAGAGGCTTCGAAAACTGAAGTTTATCCCCGATTTTGACTTCAAACACATCGTATCCGCCGTATCCCAAATGCCAATTCGATGAAAAAAATAAGCGGCTCGAATCCGAATCAAACCAGGGCGTTATTTCGTTTTCCATGCTGTTCAGACTGCTTATGTTTTTCGGTTCGTCAAAGGAACCATCCGATTGGATAGCAGCGTACCATAGGTCCATACCCCCGTTACCACCCTCTCGATCCGAGGAAAAGAATAAATACGTTTTTCCGTTTTTAAGTTTAGCCCAACTGGGGTGAGTGGTATTGGATCCAGGTTGGTTAATGATTTCATTCAGCGTATCCACTCCAACCCCTTCTTTATATCGAACAATTTTACAGCGATATGAAAATCCCTTATCTTCACATAAGCTGTAATAATACCAACCCTGTGAATCGAAACTACCGTTGCCGGTACTTTTATCGCTAACAATTAGGTCTTTCCATACCGTAGGGGGGGTAAACGTTTGGCCCTGATTATTAGCCCGGTAGGTATTGGTGCGATAAAACGTAGAATACACCTCTTCTTTGGTGTTTATAGAATCCGCTTTAAGGGAGGAAAAATAAAACACGCCATTTTTGTATAAATGCCCAAATTCTGCATCGTAGGAATTTATTTCAGTACTAAAAGGGTTAATCGTAATCCCCTTCTTTTGCTGCGTTTTAATCGCATACTCCGTTGATTTAATTTCTTGCTTTGTCTTCTTATATAAATAATCATCCGGAGCGTCACTAACTTCTTTATATGCTTTCTTGAAAAGGGCCAGCGCTGCCGTGTAGTTACCCATTTGCTTTGTCATAAGGGCATAATACATCAATGCGCTTGGATAGGATTTTTCGGCATCGACCGCATAGACTTTGGCATACCACTGGGCTGCTAGTTCATAATTTTTATAGGCTCGATATGACTCGGCTTGTTTCCAAAACAACTCAATAGAAGTTGAATCCATCTGCAGGGCCTTATCGTACATTTGCGTGGCGTAGTAATAATCTCCTTTTTTAAATTGCTTATCCGCAAATTCTATTACATCCCTTATTTTCACCTGGGAGTAACTTGTACAGGGCCAAGTCCAAAAGAAAAGAAATGCTAGATAAAGTCGGGGCATACGCGGTGTTCAATTCGTTTTGGTTTAAAGCGGTATAGTATATATCGAACCGCGATTTCAAATCCACCTCGCGCCTTACTTGCAGGAACCAACTTTGACGTATTGATGTCATAACTTAACCCAACAAACCAATCCTTATATTCGCATCCAAGGGTTAGGATTTGTGCATCTTTTGCCCGCACGAAGACTCCGGCTAATAAGGCTTTGTGAATATAGGTGTTATCGCTTCCTGGTAAATAATAACGCGCAGATGCGCCTACCATAACTTCGCTGTAGGTCCCTTGTTTAGTAAACTGTAAAGAAGGCAAAAAATCCCATTGTTGGTTGATGGGATAACTTCCCGCTGCATGGGATAACCACCGGACATCACGCTTAATTTCGTCTTGATAAAAACCTTGGTTCGGTTGGTTTAAATTAAAGGCCCCTATGCCAAATTTAAGATACTTACGCGGAGAAAGATGGTAGGTGTATTGCGCTCCGGTTCCCAAGGTTAGGTTGGTTTTACGGTCGGTTTGAAACGGCTCATTGGTAGGGAGTAAAGGGTTGAAAATGTAACCGTTATATTGCACATCAAAGTAGAAAGCATCGGTATTTACTTGCCTTTGGTTTATACCAACGTTCACACCACCACTTAGGATATGTATGGAATCTTGAGTCAATTTAAAGGCCTTTGATAAGGTGAGTTGCGCTTCTATCGTCTTTAATTTTCCATCTCCGGCTTGGTCGTGGAAGAGTATAATCCCATAATTGATGCGCTTTAATTTTCCGTCAATCGTAGCATTGAACGTTTGAAAAGGTAACGAAACACTGCGCCATTGGTCTTTAAAATTCCCGATAAATCGCGTGCTTCCTTGAAATTCACCTGTTTTTGCTGGATTAAGAAACAAGGGGTTATCGTTGAATTGTGACCAATGGATATCTTGTGCCTTGATGATCATTCCAAGGCAAAAAACGAAAAGCAAGGTCAGTGGGCGCAACACCTCGTAAATATATTTAAAATAAACGCAAGAAAAAAATGGACCGTTAGGGAGTAGAAGACGATACGGAAACGATTTTACCATTCATTAATAAACCCGCTTTCAAAGCAAAATTAACAACGAAAGAGGCCATTTCTTTGGGGCTTGTACTTGCTTCATAACCGGGGAAGGCCTGTTGCAACATTTCCGTGTTTACCGCCCCTAGACACAAACAATTCATTCGTATAGTTTCCGCTTTAAATTCTTCCGCAAACACTTCGGTAAATGTACAAAGCGCCGCTTTCGATGAGGCGTAGGCCGTAAGTCCCGGAAATTTAACACTGCCTTGAACAGCTCCCATGGTACTAATATTAACCACGTGGGCGTGGCCACGCAACAAAGAGTTTAACAAGGATTGAATCAAGATGACAGGCCCTAGGTAATTAACCTGAAGGCTTCTATGGTATTGCTCTTCGGAGGTATTTGAAAAATCTTCTTTGACCAAGTATCCCGCATTGTTAATTAACAGATCAATGGACTCCAATCCATCGAATAAATTCGCAACTTGTTCCTTTACCTTTTTAGATAAATCAAAGGATACAGGATGCACGTTGCTATACCCCTTAAATTGTTCATCCATCCGCTCCTTATTTCTACTTAGCGCATAAATAACATTACTGGAATCGCGTGCAAGTTCATGAACGATTTCTGCTCCAATGCCTTGGGATGCTCCGCAAACAATAATCGTTTTACTCATCAAAACTTATAACGATTTTATTACTGACTGGTTCGGCTTGACAGGTTAACACGTACCCTTGAGCAATCTCTTTATCGGTTAGGGTATAGTTTTGCCTCATCGTAACCTCGCCTTCATTAATCTTTGCCTTGCAAGAACTGCACACCCCACCTCGACAGGAATACGGGGGATCAATCCTAGCTTCTTCAAAATGCTCAAGAAGGGTTTTTTTTCCGGATTCAATTTGAAGCTTTTTTTCTTGACCATCAAGCGTTACAACAACCTCACAGGTTCCAGAAAACTTTTTAGGCTGTACCGCTTCTTTTGGTGTAGGAGGAATGAAAAACTCTCTTTTAATCTTCCCTTCATCAACGCCAAAAAACCGAAGGCATCGCTCAATTTCATCCATAAAACCATTGGGACCGCACAAAAGGAAAACATCCGATTGCAAGAGCGACAAATCGGTTTTAATCTCATCTACTAACGCCTCATACGTCAAGCGACCCGTTTTAAAACCACTTGCCTCTTCTTGGCTTAAATAAACCGTAGCATGGGTTTGATTCAAAAGGTCAGAGAAAAGGACATCCTCCTTCTTTCGCACACTGAAAAACACCCTAAGATTAATGTTGGACTGGTACGATTGAATCATAGAGGCCAAGGGGGTAATCCCACTCCCTGCGACGAACGCACAGACCTTTTTTTCCGCGCCCAATGTAAAATTTCCTTCAGGAACATGCACCTTTAATTCTGATCCTTCCACTATTTCATCATGCAAAAACGTGGACATTCGACCGTTACTGATTTTTTTTACCCCAATTTGAATTCCATTTTGATGTTCTCCACAAATGGAATAAGACCTTCGCAGGACTTCTCCTTGAATCGTTTGTTCGATAGTGATGTATTGTCCTGGGATGAAAACCAAGGGTTTATTTTCCTCCTTTGGCATTAAACTAAAGACCTTGAAGTCTCGGGAAAGGTTTTTGACGTTTGAAACCCTACAATTTACCCATGCATTGGATTTATTTTTACTGAAAAAAGAAAGTAATCCCATATTATTCGTCAAATGAAACCGTTAATTTATTCGTGTCAGGAATGGCTTGACAGGTAAGGACATACCCACGTGCCACCTCGTCTGGTTCCAAGGCATAGTTGACCATCATGGATGCAGACCCTTCTAAAATTTTTGCTTTGCACGTGCAACAAACACCCCCTTTGCAGGCGTACGGAACATCGGCACCCGCCTTTTGAGCCGCCTCTAAAATACTTCCATCGCTAGCATCCATTGTGAATGAAATCACATCATCGTCTAGTACTAAAGAAACCTCGCAGCCTTCCTCCGGGGCCCTATGGTTTTCTTTTTTCTTCTGGAGCGCGGCATTGGAATGAAACAATTCAAAATGAATTTTATCCTTTGACAGACCTTTATCGAGAAAATAATCTTTAACTGCAAATATCATGGTTTCAGGACCGCAAACAAACACATCATCAATTGAGATTCCTGTTAAAAAAGCCTGATCCAAAGCCTTGATCCGATCACCATCAATTCTTCCCTTCTGAATTGGAATTCCTTGACTTTCCCTACTAAAAATGTGAAAAACCCTAAAGCGGGTAAGGAAGGAATTTTTTATTTGTTCGATTTCTTCAGCGAACATAACTTGCGAGAACCCCTTGTTGCCATAGAACAAGGTCACGGTTGACGCAGGTTCTTCGTGGAGGATGGATTTAATGATAGAAAGAATTGGGGTAATTCCACTTCCTGCTGCGAAAAGTACAACATGCTTCGCATGGTTTGGGTCCGTTGGGTAATTGAAATTCCCCATCGGTGGTAACGCTTCAAGGGTTGATCCTACGGATAATTCATGGACCGCAAAATTCGAAAACACCCCCCCTTCAACGCGCTTGATGCCAACCGTCCAACGGTTTTCATGTGGAGCGGAACACAAGGAATAGGAACGCCTTATTTCCGATCCCGCATTCATCGTTCGAAACGTAAGGTACTGTCCTGCAATAAAACCAAAGGCCGGTCGAATTTCTTCAGGAACTTCAACGGTTAGCTCTACCGCATCTTCCGTTAAAAAACGCTTGGAAATAAGGGTAAGACGTTGAAATTTTAAGGACATGAATCAAAATTGTGCTCAAAAGTAAACAATTCATTTCGATCTCTTGTTTGAATCATCGATAAGAAATAGTAGACTTTCTGCTTATAAAGGTTAGATTACCTACGATTTCCTTATCTTTGTTTCACGTTTAAAAATCACCATGGATACACTTATTCAAGATAAACTGGAGAAGGAATTTCAAGAGAAAATTGATAAGGATATTAAAATTGAACCCAACGATTGGATGCCTGAGTCGTACCGAAAAACACTGATTCGTCAAATTTCTCAGCATGCACATAGTGAAATCGTTGGAATGTTACCAGAAGGCAACTGGATCACCAGGGCTCCGAGTCTGCGTCGTAAGGCGGTCTTGCTTGCAAAAGTTCAAGACGAGGCCGGCCATGGATTGTATCTCTATTCGGCAACAGAAACCTTAGGAGTTAGCCGTGAGGATACCATTGACGACCTTCACGCGGGAAAGGTAAAATATTCATCCATTTTTAATTATCCCACGCTTACTTGGGCGGACATTGGTGCCATCGGTTGGTTGGTAGACGGAGCAGCCATCATGAATCAAGTTCCGCTATGCAGGACTTCTTATGGACCTTACGCAAGGGCAATGGTTAAAATATGCAAGGAAGAGTCCTTTCACCAACGCCAAGGGTATGAGATAATTTCCAACCTGATGAAAGGAACAGAGGAGCAAAAAGCCATGGCACAAGATGCCGTCAACCGCTTTTGGTGGCCATCCCTAATGATGTTTGGTCCCAGTGATGCGGATTCAAAACATACCGAACAATCGATTAGATGGAGAATTAAACGGCATACAAACGACGAACTTAGGCAAATGTTCGTGGATGCTACTGTTCCCCAAGCGGAACTCATAGGGCTAACCTTACCCGATCCCGCTCTAGCATGGAATGAGTCGCGCGGTCACTATGACTTCGGAGATATTGACTGGGATGAGTTTTGGCAGGTTGTTGGAGGCAATGGTCCGTGCAATAAAGAACGAATTGAAGCAAGAATAAAAGCCAAAAAGGACGGAGAATGGGTCAGAGAGGCCGCTTTAGCCTATGCAAAAAAACATCAAACCAACTAAATTAAACGCCTATGTCATCTAACGAATGGCCTCTTTGGGAAGTTTTTATTCGAAGTAAACAAGGGTTAAACCATAAGCACGTAGGTAGTTTGCGAGCGTCCGATGCTTCTATGGCAATTCAAAATGCCCGCGATGTCTACACAAGAAGATCAGAAGGAATTTCTATTTGGGTGGTTCCATCCTCCCTTATCATTGCATCCGATCCATCAGAGATGGATGCATTTTTTGAGCCATCCGATGACAAAGTTTACCGACATCCTACTTTTTACAACCTACCAGAAGGTATAGAACATATGTAGTATGGAGAAAAAACCGTTGCTAACTTTTTTGTTGCGCTTAGGGGATGATAGCCTGATTTTAGGTCAGCGTTTGTCAGAGTGGTGTGGACATGGCCCCATTTTAGAGGAAGATATTGCACTCACCAATACGGCTTTAGATTTAATTGGTCAAGCAACGAATATTTACACCTACGCTGCTGAGGTACAAGGAGAAAACAAGGATGCCGATGCCTTGGCTTTTTTACGACTTGAACATGAATATTTCAATGCGATCCTTACCGAGCAACCCAACGGAAATTTTGCTGATACTATCGTTCGTCAATTTTTCTTTGACACCTACCGTAAATTGTTATGGGAGCAATTGGTTCATTCCTCGGATGCACGTTTAGCGGCCATTGCTGAAAAATCGCTCAAAGAGACCCGATACCACTTTAAACATTCTGCAGAATGGGTAATACGCCTTGGAGATGGCACAGTGGATTCCAACGAGCGAACTCAACTTGCTATTTACAGCCTATGGCGTTATACGGAGGAGCTTTTTTATACGGATGACACCGAAGAGTCCTTACAAGCATTAGGTGTAATTCCAGCCATTCAATCCTTAAGAAAACCCTGGTTAGAAACGGTAGAAAAGGTATTGATTCAGGGTACCTTGATTGTACCAGAAAATAAAGGGTATTTTGGTAAAGGCAGACAGGGAATGCATAGCGAAAACATGGGTTTTCTCTTGGCTCAATTGCAATACATGCAGAGAGCTTATCCCAACATGCAATGGTAACTGTTGATTCTATAGATGCTATTGTTTCCAATGTTCATGACCCTGAGGTTCCGGTCCTTACCATCAAAGATTTAGGAATACTTCGTTCCATATCCCAAAAAGACGGTATCTGGGTGGTGGAAATTACACCGACGTATAGCGGATGCCCTGCTATGAAAACGATCGAATCCGAAATCAAAGAAGCCTTGTTGAGCAAAGGTATTTCAAATGTTGAAATTGTATCATCCTTGTCCCCTGCTTGGACAACAGATTGGCTTTCAGAGGAAGGAAAACGCAAACTTGAAGCCTATGGAATCGCGCCTCCGGTCGACGAGGTGGATAAAAGCGTTTTGTTTTCCAAAGACCCCATCGTACCCTGTCCGCTGTGTAAATCTAAGCACACAAAGATGATTAGCCAATTCAGCAGCACCGCATGCAAGGCACATTTTCAATGCCAAGATTGCCTTGAACCGTTTGATTATTTTAAATGCCTGCGGTAGTTTCAAAGATAGACCATATGGTATCTGCAGCTCTATCCCAGCTGTATAGCTTTTTTTGAATTTTTCCAGCTTCAATCAATTGCTGCCGTAAGCTAGAATCGACCATAATTCGTTCGAGACAAGCCGCAATTTCTGCCTCATCATAGGGATCGCAATAAAGGGCAGCTTTCCCGGCAATTTCAGGTAAACTTGTTGTTTTGGCTGCTAGAATGGGGGTTTCACATTGAATCGCCTCTACTAAAGGAATACCAAATCCTTCGAAATACGGGATGTATGCTAAGGCCATTGCTGACCCCATGAGCCGTGCAACTTCTGATTGAGGTAAATATCCTGTAAAGTGAATTTTCCTTTGATGGGGCCCCTCCGTTTTCAACCCCTTTTTTTTCCACATTGGACTACCCACAATAATTAGGTCTGCTTCGGGTGATTTGAGCCGATGGTAGGCATTTATAAGCCGCTGAACATTCTTTCTCGGATGCAAGGATCCGACAAAAATTATGAAAGGCTTACCCTGGGTATATGTATTTCGGATCCCTTGACGTTCGCTTTCTTCTAGTGGTTTGTAAACTGCACTCGCGGCATTGTATACCACCGAAATCTTTTGTGGGTCAAGGTTATAGGTAGAAACAATATCTTCCTTCGAATACTTTGAAACCGTAATTATTGTATCAGCTTTTTGAGAAAATTTGGGAAAATACCTTGATAAATAGAGGTATAGTATTTTTGGTAAATCCTTAGGGTTATGGACAAAATTTAAATCATGGATGGAAATTATACTGGGGATTTTCGATCGAAGGCAATTGTAGCCATCGGGAGAGAAAAAAAGATCAACCTTATGTTTTTTTAATATTCTTGAAACTTGCATTTCAAACCAAAACCAGTAAAGCACTGGGTGACGTGTCGCCGGAGGAAGTATAACATGCTGAACATGGGGTAATTGTGGAAGAAAATGTTTAGGTTTTCGGTCATACAGCAATATAAACTCACTCGATGTTTGGTGTGTAATCCAACGCGAAACCAATTCATACGTGTAGGTTCCAAACCCTTCCATTTTTTCGGAAGTAAGATGCCTACAGTTTATTGCAATCTTCATTAAAACTGCAGGATATAGTTGGTTTTTTTCTCTTGACCTATGGTTGTTGATGGTCCGTGTCCACAATATACGACCGTATCGTCAGGCAAGCTAAAAAGCACGTTATAAATACTGTTCTTTAAATCTTCTATGTTTCCACCGGGCAAATCCGTTCTACCAAAGCTTCCACGAAACAATACATCACCATTTATAACAAATCCCTCCTTCTCGAAGTAATATACTACATGTCCTGGACTATGCCCCGGCGTGAATAAAACCTGTGCTTCCATCGCTCCAACCTGAAGGAGTTCGTTATGGCTAACAAAAAACGTCGGTTCTGGGGATGGTACGTAGCCCTCAAAACCATACAAGTGTGCCGATTGATGAACACGCTGCAACGTGGCAACATCCAGTTCATGTAGGCCTAGACCAGTACCAATTAGGTTCGAAACAAATGCGTTTCCTAGGACATGGTCAATGTGAGCATGGGTATTATAAAGCCTTCTAATTTTCCCCTGTTTTTCACTGAGGTACGCTTTTAATTCCTCTTCCTCAAAACGTTCATAACATCCCGGATCAAAAACCATTACGTTGCCTTCGTCATCCGAAACCACAAAGGTGTTTTCTTGAAAGGCATTAAAAGTAAAGGATTGTACGGTAACAGCCATAAAACAAAATTACGGAAAAGGGCTCACTTATCGAAGCAAAACGACATGTCCTTTAAGTTCATTTTTTTTGAACTGCGTGTCCGTGTAAATTAACTTCCAGGTATATACCCCATCAGGGCATTTGTTTCCTTCATAGGTGCCATCCCATCGATCATCAAGGCTATGCAGCGTATATATCAACTCACCCCAACGATCAAAAAGTAACATCTCCATACTGGAAATATTTCCTCCAAACACTCCAAAAAGATCATTTCTACCATTGCCATCAGGTATGAACGAATTCGGAATGTAAATGACCGCTTCATAGGTTATTGATACGTTTGCATCCGTGTTGCATCCGTTCTCATCCGTGAAGCTTATGGTATACGTGATGTCCTGATCGGGAGTGGCCACTGGATTTTGACAATTGATGCATGAGAGGTACTCGCCCGGACTCCACACATAGGATCCCGGACTATTCCCAACCGCGTTTAGCAATATCTGGTCCCCATAGAATGCTTGAATGTTTGGCGAAATAGTTATGGACGGCCAAGGATGGAGCACCACTTCTACAAAAGCGGTATCCTTACAGCCATTAATGTCAGTTCCAACGACTTGGTATAGCGTGGATACCAGCGGCTTAACCCATACGATGTTTGCGGTTTGATTGACAACCGAAGCATTTGGTGTCCATTGATAGGTGATTCCTCCGTAGGCGGATAGGAACGCTTCTCCCCCAGGGCATATAATGGTATCTCCTTGGGCCGTAACGTTTGCCGTTAGTACATTGATAAAAACGCTATCGATGAGTGTCCCGCATGCATTGGTAAAGGCACAATAATAATAAAGGCTTTGAGGTGGATTTAAGGTAACCGTTGGCCCGACGGTCGAAGAAATGTATACGTTGGGTGACCAAAGGTATGAATTTGCCCCGGCAGCCGTAAGCGTGGTACTGGTTCCCTCACAAAGGATTACGGTGTCAGGTAGATTCGAACTGGGTGGGGTAAAGTATACATAGACCCAAACCGTGTCCGTGGAAATACATCCCTCTGCAGTCGTTAGGGTCGCAATATACATCGTTGTGGTATCAGGAGTTGCAGTGACCACATTCCCTTGCGTTATATTTAAATAGGTACTCGGTGACCAGGTTACGGTTCCATTTCCTTGCGCATTCAAATTCGCGGAGTTACCTATGCAGATGGACGTGTCATTTGAGGCGGTAACGCTTGTGGATACGACATTTAATGGGACTTGTATCGTATCGGACCCACAACTATCGCTTACAATTACGGTAAAAATGGTATTCGTGAAAACCGTTGCCGTTGGATTCGATAGGGTTGCATCGTCTAATACATTTGCGGGAGACCATGAATAGGTACTTCCGCCAAAGGCATTGAGTTGGTAAGAGCTTCCGGGACATATGGGCAAGGATGGTATGGTGGCACCTCCTTGAAAATCACCAATGGATACTAAAATAGTTGCGGTGTCCGGGGAATAGCAATTGTTCGAATCCGAAACAATAAGTGTTACCGCATAATTTCCTGCCCCTGGATAAACGTGGCTTGGTTCAAACTGGTTGGATTGGGTCCCATCCCCAAAATCCCATTCATAGGTATTTCCATTAATGCTGTTGTTATTAAACAATACGGGTTGGGGCAAGCAAATTAGGGGGGAAGGAACGGCCAATACGGCATCCAATAAACTTAAATCGAATTTAAAAACCGCCATGTTACAGTTGGAACTTTGGTTTTGTGGTGACCAACTTCCCGGAGTTGAGGTGAATCCAAAATTATTACCTCCACAGGCACCACAAACTGCATGGTAAATTCGTCCTTTTTTGTCGAATCGACTGGTTCCGCCATCTACGTGATTTGAGCTACTGGCTACCCCCCCCATATAGGTTCCGTAATTCAAGGCTTGTGCATCAGCAGAAAAAACGGCTAAATAGAAATTTGAACCATTGGTATTGCTTTGGTAGGCGTTTGGCGTAATGGGAAACCCATTTGTTGTAGAAAACAAGGCCTGTGAAACCCCACTGTTTGCATTGAGTTGTCCTCCCCAGCCAGAAACATAGATTTCGTTGCAATCGGAAACTAAAAAAGCGGTAGGAGAAATTTCCACATGCCCAGATCCTGCCCCGAAAACAGTACTCCATTGTATGTTTTGTATACCACCATCGTATTTTCTAATGTACTGACCAGAATTAGGCGTTCCTATACACCCCGGGGAAATGGCCCAATTGGATTCCGTTTGGCCATAAACATAAACGTTGTTTCCAGGATCACACCGGACGAAATACGCTTGATCGTATTCATTGGCTCCCATAAACGTGGCAGATACTATCGTTCCGTTGTTCGGATTAAATCGAGCAATATACCCATCGCTCAGGCCGCCGTTATTGCTAAGATCGTTCCCGCTAGTTACCGAGGGAAAGGAGGGTGAAGTGCTACCGCCGCTCAAGTACAGGCTTCCATTTGGGCTTATCTCTATGGAATTCCCTGATTCTTCCCCGATTCCACCAAAAAAGGACCCCCATAACATGGTGGTTAAGGCGTTGTTAAACTTACAAACCACAGCATCTTGTAGACCGTTTAATACGGTAGAATAAACGCCTGCTGTTATTGGAAAATTCATGGATGAGGTAGTACTAGAAATGTAAATATTACCATTGGCATCTAGGATAATTTCCCCTCTAAATTGATCGCCATAATTATAATGTAAGGTATTTACGTTTAATCCATCGGTACCCGTACCACCAACATAGGTTGATGCCAACAAGCTGGTTCCAGTTGAATTAAACCGAGCGATGAATACGTCGCTTCCATTGAAGGTTAATGAGTTCTCGATTTCTGAAGGGCCTCCGTTGAAGGTAGCGTCAAAGGCTCCAGCGGTTGTGGGAAAGTTAGGGGAACACGTTACGCCGTATACGTATAGTTCTCCGTTGCTGCTCGTGACAATACTGTGTGGTGTTTCATTCCCAGAGCCACCAAAATAAAGGGAATACAATAAATTGCTTCCACCGGGATTAAACTTACTTACACCAACATCAAAGGGTAGGGCGCCCACACCATTATTGAAGGAAACATCGTACGAACCTGGGGTTGTGGGATACCCAGAACCGAAAACGATTCCTGCACCGAAAACATTTCCAGCAAGGTCTGGCGTCGCGGTAAATCCCCAATTGTCTGCGGTAGAACCACTAAAGGAAGAAAAGGTTAGGCTAGGGTCTATAACCAAAGAATCAAAAACGGAGGGGAGTTCGTCAAACGCAAATCCCCAATGGGAATCTTTTCTACGAAATGAAACGGCTAATTCTTTTTTCTGCCCCTCTTTAAAATACCATGCTTTCGGTCTGGATTGGCTAATTGTACCGAAGCGATGGGTTAGAAGTAAATCACCGGAGGATTGAAGTTTAACCTCATCACACCCTTCAAAAGTAAAACCAATGAGCCCTGGGCTTCCGCCAGGCAAAATTTTAAATCCGTAACTCAATTGTTCTCCTTCAGTGGTATAATACAAATCGATATTAGGATAATACCCCTTAAATCGGACCTTTTGAAAATCATGAATTTTCGATCGCCAGTGGCTCGTATCCTTTCCAACAAAAAAGCTACTGTAATGGCTGGAGGGGGTTCCATAAAATTCTGCAGGCACGTTCTCGTTGTTTAAAAAGCGCTGAAAAATAGAGTGAATATTAATTTTGGACTGGTTAGAATCCGTTTTCTCCTCGTGATCAGGAAGATTGTACATAAAATAATTAACCCCTTTATTCCCAACGTAAACTTTTCCTTCATTGACAGGAACAAGAAAGGCGATGGTATCCCCCCATTGGCCTTGATTTGGTGTCATCCAAATCGTCTGTGCTTGAAGCAACAGCCATTGAAAACAAAAAACCAACACCCAAAAAAGTCTCATACAAAGCTAAATTACGCAAGCTGAATCAAATTATACATACTAAACCGCTTAACTTTGGTTGCTTTTTGTTCATTTATAAAATTGAATTTCTAATAATTGTATCTTTACCTCTCATTTTTAGCCATGACAAAACGACTTCTCTCATGCCTTTTTTTGCTTTATATAGCAAGTTTTAGCGCACAAAACACCCCTGGATATGTCCGTTTGAAAATTAATGCCGATGACCAGGGCTTACATTTTTTATCGCAACAAGGCATAGCTGTGGATCATGGATTGAGAAAAGAGGGTCAGTATTTTATTTCAGATTTTTCCACGGCTGAGATGGCACAAATTCAATCGTTGGGATTTTCGTTTGATGTTTTAATTCCCGATGTAGTGGCGTATTATGAGCAATTGCTTTCACAGCCTTCATCCCCATCAAGCACCCATAACCCGACCTGTGCTGGTAATTCAGGAAACGGAACGAATCCGTACCTCAACCCAAGCACCCCGTCCCATTTTAACCTAGGAAGTATGGGAGGGTATCTAACATACAACGAGCTATTGTCTGAATTGGATGAAATGGCAGCAACCTATCCAAACTTAATCACTACCAAGGCCCCAATTTCAACCTTTTTAACCCATGAAAACCGCCCGATTTATTATGTTCGGTTATCCGACAACCCAACCGTAGACGAGGGTGAACCCAAAGTCCTCTACACAGCCATCCATCATGCAAGGGAACCCATGAGTCTGATGGAAACCGTATTTTTTATGTGGTATCTTTTGGAAAACTATGGCAGCAATGATGAGGTAACTTACATTGTCAATCACATGCAGCTGTATTTCGTTCCCTGCATCAATCCCGATGGATATGTTTACAATCAAACGACCAATCCAAATGGAGGAGGTATGTGGCGAAAAAACAGAAGAAATAATGGGGGTGGAGTATATGGTGTAGATTTAAATAGAAATTATTCCTACGGTTGGGGTACTACGGGTACGAGTACCAATACGAACAACGAAACCTATTGTGGGCCTTCCGCTTTTTCCGAGCCTGAAACCCAAGCCATGCGCTGGTTGGTTCAGAACAATAACTTTATTACGGCTTTTAACGCCCACACCTATGGTTCGGATATTTTGTTCCCCATTGGTGTAACAACCAATGAATTTGCCGACCATCACAATTGGTTTCAAGAAGAAAGCAGCCATCAAGTCCAATACAATGGATATACCGCTATGAAAAGCAGTTCTCTTTATCCTGCCTCCGGTGATTCAGACGATTACATGTATAAGTCAGACATTGGTGTTAATCAAAAAGACACCATGTTTGTTCATACGCCTGAAGTAGGTACTGCCTTTTGGCAACCATCCAATCAAATCGTTTCCACCTGCGGCGGAATGCTTTTCCCAAACCTGGTTTTAGCCCATTTAGCCCGCGTTTACGCCGTAACTTCCGATGCCGATCCTAATATGGTGCCTTCACTTTCTGGAAATTTTACCCACAACATTAAGCGGCTTGGACGAGAGCCGGGCTCTGTAACCGTATCCATTACACCCCTTCAAAACATTGTAAGTGTTGGTTCGGCAGTATCCTATAACCTTGCACAGCAACAAAGTATGACGGGAACGATATCCTTCGTATTAAATCCATCCATTCAATTTGGCGATCCAATTAGTTATGTGTTGGAAACGAACAATGGTTTATGGACGCGTAAAGACACCATTTACAAAACCTTTGGAGCCTTGAATTCTCAATTTATTGATAATGCGACTAATGCGGCCAATTGGACAGGGAATTGGTCAACAACAACGGCTACTTATGTTTCCGCAACGAAGTCTTTTACTGATTCTCCGGCGGGTAATTATGCAAATAATACGACCAAAACCTACACCCTTGTTCCAAGCATGGATTTAACCAGCGCTACGAGTGCAATGGTGCGGTTTTATGCAAAATGGGACTTAGAAACCGATTACGATTATGTTCAATTTTCGGTTTCGACGGATAATGGAGCTACTTGGATTCCTCAATGTGGAAATTATACCGTAAGTGGAACCAATGCAAACGGTAGCGTTCAACCCAACAACCAACCGGTCTATGAAGGTTCACAAATGAATTGGGTAATGGAAGAAATAAACCTAAGCGATTATTTAGGTCAAATCGTTAGGTTCCGTTTCAGATTAGGTTCGGATGGGGGAACCGTAGGGGATGGTTTTTATTTCGACGATTTTGAGGTGCTCTACAACATCGATACCCTTCCAAATCCTCCGGTGGCTTCCTTTTCACCATCCGCAGATACCGTTTGTTTGGGCGTAAATCTGGTATTCAACGACCAATCCACCAACAACCCGACTTCTTGGTCGTGGGACTTCGGCGATGGAACCTCTTCCTCCAGTCAAAACCCCTCCCATACCTTTAGTCAAACAGGCAGCTATGCCGTAACCTTGACGGCCTCCAATGGAAATGGATCAGGCGTATTTACGGATTCTGTTACGGTTTTGAGTTGCGCGGGCATTGAGGTTTTGGACGGGTTTCAGGGAACCATTTTGCCCAATCCATTTTCTCTATCGGTTACCTTGAGCGGTTTGGAGAAGGGTAATGTAATTCGTATCTATCAATTGGATGGAACCTTAATTACTACCCTCATTGCCAGCGACCCTCAATTACTGATCCGAACGGAAAATTGGTCTAAAGGAGCCTACCTTGTGGAAATTCAAAACGATAAAACGAGAAGGGTGAATTTGATGGTTAAAGAATAAAGGTATTGTTTTAATTAGGTTTTACTCTAGCTGACATCGATCGTCAGCATTCAATGGGGTATTGATTTATTGGCTCCGTAGCCATGACGAGGCGTTACCTGTCATGGTGCTGACATCGATCGTCAGCATTCAATGGAGAATTGATTTATTGGCTCCGTAGTTCAATGGATAGAACGAGCGTTTCCTAAACGCTAGATATGGGTTCGATTCCCGTCGGAGCTACTTTTTTTATTCGGAAAGCATCCAATTTGTTTTTTAATCGTTTATGCGCTACATTTGATTAAATTTTATCGTTATGAGATTTTTCGTTTTATCCTTTGCTTTCGTGGTTTCCCTTTTGGGATTAAATTCCTGTATCAAACACGAGGTAATTCCTCCTCCAAACAATACGGTAAACCTCGATTGTAATTTTACAGGGTACATCAATGGAACCCAAGTAGAATTTACCCAAAACGTGAATAATTATTTAGGAAATACGGGTCAAGAAACGTTTGTTCAACCGTCGCCTTTACCCTCCCGTCGCGTTTTCATGTTTGAAATGATTTCGCCCTCTACTCCAGTTAGTTTAAGGCTCAAATTGGGTGCATTGAACTGGGATTTAGCTGCAAACTCTGAACCTAGCCTAACCATGTTCAATGATTTTAATATTAATGCCGCTACTACGCCACCATCCTACTCAAATGGGGCAATCACAGGTTTTGAGGTTACCTACACGGACGCTAATTCAGCAGTATGGTTATCGAAGGAAAACAACCCAATGCCTCAAACGGTAACCTTTTCTAACGTGAAACAACAATCCGACGGAAGCGGTGATTATTCTTTTTACGATTGCAACTTTTCTTGCTACGTATACCGAATCGACCCACAAACCAATAACCTGGATTCTTTGTACATCCAGAACGGGAAATACCACGGTTGGTTTAAGCGGTAAGCTTTCATCGATTTTATAGCGTGTTGATTCGATGCAACGCCTCAAAATAGGAATTATAGGGGATTATAATTTTTCCTTCAACGCACATCATGCTACCAATTTATCCTTGGAGCACTCCGCCTCCTTCTTGGAATTAGAGATTAATTATTACTGGATACGTGTGCATGAAATTGCACAGAGTAAAATCGGTTATTTTGATCGGTACGATGCTTTTTGGGTTGCCCCAGGTCCTTATTTGAATCCATTTTTTTTGAGTGGAATTTTCTCGCGACTTACTGCGATTAAAAAACCGGTTTTAATCACGGGAGAAGGGTTCAAGTCCTTTTTAGAGTTTTTAGTTCTGAAACATGATTTTAATCCGGGTGGAGAAAAGCTAATTTCTGATAATTTGGTTTCAGGTCGCTACTTTGAGAATATACATATTGTTCCACAAAGCCCATCCTTCAAAAAATTGTACAGCCATTTTTCAACCCAAGAACTCACAGCTTTTAGGTATAGCCTATATCCCAATTTACTTTTGGACTTAATGCAACAGCACATAGATGTCGAGGCCGTTAATTCTTTTGAAGACTTAGAAGCCTTTAGTTTGAAGACCCATGATTTCTTTTTGGTGACGTCTTATTATCCACAAGTGACCTCGACAAGAGATATACCGCATCCCATAATCTATACATTTCTAAAGTCTATTCAGCACTATTCCAATTCTGACCAAGTGCGGGTTTGAGTATAATACAAATAGGCAGATACCTTTTCGTATCCCATAGCCAATAGAATTTTCTGATAATTTCTAAGCTGGGTTATATGGCTTTTGTCTTGAGCACCTGTTTTAAAATCAATAAGCAGGGTTGATCCCTCTAATTCAATTATTTTATCAGGTCGATAAATTTCACCATCAGGGCATAAAATAGAGGCTTCATTTTTGATGTTTTTTGCTTTTTCTATCCACCCTCGGTATGTAGGATGATTGAAAACTCCCAAAACTGTTTCTTCCATCAGGTGTAAGGTCTCCTGATCAAATAATCCACTTTCCTTTAATTGCATGAGTCTCTCTTTCAAAGCGGAGGCATCATCACACTCTGCTAATAAAGCGTGTATTTTTTTTCCAACCTCTGTTTTGGAGCTTTGGTCATGGTCTTTAATCACCAAATCAGGGTACCACAAGCGATCACTTACATCGGTGGCGTAATAATAATGCGGTAGAGGAGTCCCCTCCACGTTGTTCTTTTCTTTATTTCCAAGGCACACCTCAAGCGAGGCTTCTTCGATTGAGGCTTCTCCGAGTTGCTTCGCCAACAAGAGGTGATTAGTCGCACCAAAATCCCCTTTTTTATATGGATTCCAGACGTATAAACGGTTTATCGGACGTGTTAAGGCCACGTAGAGTAGGTTTATTTTATCGATCAACATAAGCTCCTTTTCTTGGTTTGAAAAGGCTTGAATGCCGGTAACTTTTGAGGACGAAGAAAGCTTGTTGTAATAAACGTAGTCGCCGTCTGGAATTAAAAAGTCACTGACGGACCTGGTGGTGTTGAAGTTGGCGTTGGGTAGCAACACAATGGGAAATTGTAGCCCTTTGGATTTGTGAATGGTCATAATTTGGATGGCATCTTTAGTCTCGGGGAATTGTATGGCTAATTTCTCCTTATTGCGGTCATAATAACTTAAAAAGTCGGTGATATCTTGGCTTCGACCCATTTGAAAAGTGTAACACAAATCTGCAAAACAATGCAGATAGCTGTCTTCAATTTCATTCCAATCCATGAGCGCATAAAATTGTTGGATTAAATCAAAGAAATTCTCATAGGTGAAAAAGAAGGCTTTCTTGCTCGAAAAATACGTATCGAAGAAGGCATTCTCTCTAAAATGGCGATACCCTTTGCTGTTTTCTTCAAATAATGCGAAATAACGCTGGTAGGCATCATCAAAATGCAGCCGTATATAGAGCTCTGCGAAGCGCTTAAGTTCAACCCGGTTACCCGGTTGGTTTCTTAACTTAAAATAGGAAATACAAAGCCTAATTCTGTTGTCGGTATGGATAAGTAAAGAATCTGCCGAAACAACTTTATTTCCTTCTTCGAGCAAATAGCGAGCAATCGAATTGCCTTCTGCTCGCTTTTCCGTTAGAATACAAATATCAGAGGGAAGGTACCCATCTTCAAGGCATTCCTTTACGGCCGCTTTGATTTCTGAAAGGTTAATGCCTGAATCGTCTTCAGGATAGCTTTTAATGGAAACGTATCCAGGGAAATCGCATTGAGCTACTTGGTCCGTCGATTTATAAAACGCAACACCGCGTTCTGGAATTTTTGTTTTTAAGTCCTGAAAAAAGCGGTTATTAAAACCAACGATTTCGAATCCCGACCGATAGTTGTTTACCAATTCTTGTAACTCCCCTTGTTCTTTAAAAAAAAGGGATTTACGCTCCATCTCAGGATTTTGTTCTGGATTGTATATGCCAGGTAAGGCAACAAATTGTTCTGCAACGCCATTGTTAAATCGGTAAATGGATTGCTTTGGGTCACCTACGATGAGGTTTTGCTTCTGTTTAGATAGCGATTCTTCGATTAAAGGGACTAGATTCAGCCATTGCATACGAGAGGTATCTTGAAATTCATCGAGAAGAAAATGATGCAATCGATTTCCTAGTTTTTCATAGACATAGGGTACCTGTTGTTCTCTGATCAACTGACTAATCATGGTGTTGAACTCTGAAATACGAATGAACTGCAACGTGTTTCTTGCGTTTTCCAAAGCAATGGCGATATGGCGTAACAATGCGGTATTGAAAAAGGAAGCCCGGAAATTTTTCAGTTGATAATATTCCTCGTCATGTGCCAAATAAAAGGACACTACTTTTTGTAGTTTTTCATGAACTTCCGGTGTGAAAAAGGGTTCATATCCATGGTCGATAATTTTCATTACGTTGCCATGCATTAGGTTTTTTATAGGCCAATTTTCAATCTCGTTTAACGATAAAAAAGATTTATACGCTGTATTTTTTTGCGGAAGCGATTCCGGATTTACGTTTAGGGCATCAAATGCCTTGAAAAAATCCTTCCCTAGTATTTTTAGGGTTTCCAGTAGTTTTTTTTGATTCGATTTTGCTTCTCGGTATTCCGACTCTTTATATTCACGTTGAATCAATTGTGCTACCGTATCCCGGTACCTTTCTTTGGAAAGGATGGTACAAAACTCCAGTAATGCCCGTTTAAAATTCCAAGAAATACCCTCTTCTAAATTATTCTCTGCGTATTTTTCAACCAAATGCGTCAATTCTTGGTTATTGGGATCACCAACGTTGGAAAGGACAATGTCAATGACGGTATCCAAGAGTTCTTTTTCATCCATGATGATTTCAAAATCTTGAGGTAAATTCAAGTCCCTACTGAACGATCGGATGATGCGCAAGTTGAATTTATCAATCGTGGAAACATTGAATTCCTCATAGCCATGCAATATTTCCGTTAATGCGTGTTTTGCCCTTGCAGAAACATGAATGGGGTTGTCTTTGAAGGCTACGCTCAGTTGCATTAAAAGGGAATCGCTTTTTTCACCCGCGCGCGATTGGGATAATTGCTTTAATGCTTCAATAATTCGTTCCTTCATTTCCATAGCAGCCTTGTTGGTAAAGGTCATAGCCATGATTTGTTTGTATTTTCCTGGTCCTGAAGAAGGATGTAAAATCAAAAGCAGATACTCATACACTAAGCGATAAGTCTTTCCACTTCCCGCTGATGCATTTAAAACCAAAAGCGGTGCGCGCTCAACATATTGTGATTCCAAGTGTTATTTTTTGGGATTAGCGTTTAAAATTAAGGTGTAATGCCTTACATTTGTTAGAACATGAAACATTTTTTCATTTTACTTAGTCTTTTCGCTTTTGCCTCGTGCAAAAAGGAAAAAATTACCCCTCCACCTGTACTTGAAGAAACCATAGAGTTAAAGGTTTTTCCCGTCTTTGGTGGGTCCACGCTGTACCTTGATTCCATTTACACGGGTCCGAATGGGGAGCGCATTAAAGTAACCGATATAGCCTTTTATTTAACTAAACTGCAATCGAACGGATTGCCCCTCTCGGAAGTTGCGTATTTTGATTACCGAAATATAGGGAACGCTTTATTAAGCTTGACAAAGAAGCATACCGATTTCCCTTCCCTCTCTGGAGTAATTGGTGTGGATACCTCATTAAATCACGACGATCCCTCAGCCTTTCCTAACGAGAGTCCATTAAATATTGCTAATGCAGGTCCAATGCATTGGGGTTGGAACACAGGATATATTTTCATTAGCATTGAAGGCAAAGCAGATACCTTAGTGGATGGCACCGATAATTTGGATGTAAGTTTCAGCTATCACATCGGTACCGACGCCATGCTTCAACCGTTTAGCTTTCCTCAAATTAATTGGGTTCAAACCGGTGAAAAAAAGTATGCTTTTCATTTGAATTTTGATCTTTTTACCTTTTTCTTCAACCCTCTCCAACCCGTAAACATTGCAACCGAACCTTTCACCCATTCCGGGGCAGGTAGTCAAGTTCTAACCCAAAAGATTGCAGAGAATTTCAAAGAAGCTTTATTTCCTCAATGATGCGTATTGTTTGGTTAAGTACTTTTCTTCTCCTCCTTTTTGCTTGCAAAAAAGAAAAGGCTGAATTTAGACCCACTCCTTTGGCCATACAAATCCCGAGTCACTTTCCCGAGATGCCAATTCCTGCCGACAATCCGCTTACGGAAGAAGGCGTTGAGCTTGGAAGGTATTTATTTTATGACAAACGGCTAAGCGGTAATGATGAAATGAGTTGCGCAAGCTGTCATATGGCCTTTGCTTCGTTCACCGATACTGCAAAATACTCAACTGGAATTGACGGAATTCAAGGAAACCGAAACGCTATGGCCTTGATCAACCTAGGTTGGGATGCGTTCTTCTTTTGGGATGGTCGCGCCACGTCTTTAGAAGCTCAAATTTTAGAACCCGTTCCAAATCCCATTGAAATGCACGAAACGTGGAAAAACGGTTTAAATCAAATTAAAAAGGATGTTACCTACAGAAATAGGTTTTACCGTGCTTTTGGTGTAGAGGATATTGATTCCACCCATGCGGCTAAAGCCATCGCGCAATTCATTCGCACTATGGTTTCTGGAGAAAGTAAGTTTGACGTCATGTACAAAATTGAAAACAACATGGCCTTGACCTCGTTTGAACAATCCGTTCAAATTGATGCAGAAGAATGGGCTGGGTACGACTTATTTAAGTCTCTAAACGGTGCCGATTGTTTTCATTGCCATAATGGACCTTTGATGCGCGTTAAGAAATTTAGCAACAACGGTTTAGATGCTAATCCCACGGATGTAGGACGTGCGGCGGTTACCAACAATCCAAACGATATTGGAACATTTAAGGTTCCCACGTTGCGGAACATTGCGCTTACCGCTCCCTACATGCACGATGGAAGGTTCAAAACCCTCGATGAGGTGATAGAGCATTATTCTTCCGGAATTCATCCCTCGCCAACGATTGATCCACTCATCGAATTTGCTGGACAAGGAGGAGTACAATTGGACGCTCAAGAAAAGTACTTGCTAAAAAAGTTTCTTATGACCTTCACAGACTTGAATTTTATCAATAACCCGAAATTTCAAGACCCCAATTAGATGGAAGATAAACTGACTACAGAAGACAAGGCCTTAAAAATAAATTTAACCAAAGATATTTATGGTTGCTTTGCTGAAATTGGCGCTGGGCAAGAAGTGGCTGCTAATTTTTTCAAGGCCGGTGGAAGCTCGGGCACCATCGCCTTTACCCGCTCTGCCTATGATATGAAAGTCTCGGATGCGATGTATGGGGTTGCAAAGCGCTATGTTTGTGAGGAACGGTTATTGACCATGCTTCGGGCCGAATGTGAACAATTGTCCAACGTCTTACCCCAAAAACAAGAAGACGCACGTTTTTTTGCTTTTTGTAATACGGTTGAATCGTTGAATTACCACAAAACGAATCAAGGACAAGGATGGGTAGGCATACGGTTTCAACAACGCATCGGAGGTCCTTTTAATGACATTATCTTGCACGTGAAAATGCATGATATTTCAAATAAGGCACAGCAGGAAGCTCTCGGTATTTTAGGCGTAAATTTAATTTTTGGGGCCTTCTATCGTAGCAAGGACCAAGAGGAATTTGTTGATTCTTTGGTCTCTCGGTTGCCGCGTGAACGCATTGAAATTGACATGCTACGTTTTTCGGGACCTGATTTCGAAGAAATAGATAACCGCATGATTGCGCTCAGTTTAGTCAGGAAAGGAATAACGGATGCCACCATGTTCGATTTGGCGAAAAATGTTTTACAACCCGCTACAGCCTTGTATAAGAAAAATATACTGCTTATGCGGGGAAGATTTCGCCCGGTTACACACGTTCATGTCGATATGATTGAAAACGGAAAAGTCTGTTTTCTAGAGGATCCAAGGGTGAAACATACCAACGTTGAGGTCATTTTTGAATTAACATTAAAGGACTTAACGGCCGATGGAAAAATCTCCGACAAAGATTTCTTAGACCGGGCAGAACTCTTAAGTTCTCTAGGCTATACCGTAATGATTTCTAATTACTTGAAACATTACAAGATGGTGGAATACCTTTCGGCAATTGCCAAAGGCCACTTTATGGGGGTAATCCTGGGGGTATATAACTTGAGTACCATTTTTGACGAACGGTACTATGACAATTTACCCGGAGGCTTGTTGGAAGCCTTTGGCCGTGGTTTCGGTCATAATGTAAAACTTTATGTTTATCCAGCGATTGATGTAGATTCTGGATCTTTGTTAGACATGTATAATTTGGAACTACCTGTGCATCTCAAAGGGCTAATGGATTACATGGTTCAAAACGATAAGATCGCGCCAATTAGAAATTTTAATGAGAAAAATTTACACATCATGTCCGATGATGTTCTCAGTAAAATAAAAGGTTCTGCCAAAAATTGGGAAGAAGATGTTCCCTACGAAGCTGCCCAAGCCATCAAGTTCTTTGAACTCTTTGGATACAGTAAAGCCTAATCATGCCGCACATTAAAAATGCTTTAATTCGGTATCGTATCATCGATCGGATGATTAGAAATCCATACAAGCCCTACCCAAGTAAAGGTGACCTGAGGGAGGCATGTGAAGAATCCTTGTTTGGATCAACGTATGGGGAACATATTTGCGATTCTACCATTGAAAAGGATTTGTTTGCCATGCGGATGGAACACGATGCCCCCATCAAGTACAGCCGAAAACACGAGGGTTATTTTTATGAGGACCCCGAATATACTATTAACGATATTCCCCTTTCGGAAGACGAGTTGGATTCCATACGATTTGCGGTGCAAACCCTTCAGCAGTTTCAAGAGGTTCCCTATTTCAAAGAATTTGGAAGTGCCATTGATAAGATTGCTACGCGGGTAGCGGTTGCAGGTACCGATGGACAAGAACCCAATGCATTTATTGGCTTTGAAACCGCCTATGCCTCGATTGGTAATCAGTGGCTACCCTTATTGCTATCAGCCATTCAAGAAAAGAAAATATGCACCTTTAGTTATGCCTCGTTTAAATCTGGTATTGCAAAACCCAGAAAGGTTCTCCCCGTATATCTTAAAGAGTATCGCAACCGTTGGTATCTTATTTCCTTCGATTTTGAGAAATCCGATTGGATCACCTACGCCTTAGAACGAATGGAGGGAGTAGAAGTGAGCGATTCCCAGCATGTGCTAAAGGAAGCCTTTAATCCCAGTACCTTTTTTGCCGAAACCATTGGAATTACTACGGAGAAAAAAGCCGCGGAACGCATTGAAATCGAAGCCAATGAAATCGCCGCGAAATATATTGAATCCCAACCGCTACATTCATCCCAAGAGAAAATAGGAGCGAATCGCTTCGCCCTCACCGTTCAGATAAATGAGGAATTAATTCGCGCCCTGCTCGGTTTTATGGGAGAAGTTCGTATTTTGTCCCCTGCGCATTTAATTCACGCTTGGAACGAACGCATTAACAATCAATTAGCCCTTGAATCCAATGGAAATACACCTTGAAATCAACGATGGAATTGCCCGAATAACCTTGAACAGGCCCGAGGTTTACAATTCCTTTAATCGCTCGATGGCCCTCCAATTGCAGGAAGCTTTAGCGGATGTAGCAACCAATGCGTTGGTCCGTGCGGTTGTCCTTACAGGAAGTGGAAAAGCTTTTTCCGCAGGACAAGACTTAGGAGAGGCCGTTGCACCCGATGGACCTGGATTAGAACGGATTCTTAAAGAGCACTATAATCCCATAATACGCTCCATCGTAGCACTGGAAAAACCAGTGATTGCTCTCGTTAATGGAGTAGCTGCTGGGGCAGGAGCAAACATCGCCCTGGCCTGTGATATTGTAATCGCGCATGAACAAGCTAGCTTTATTCAAGCCTTCTCAAAAATTGGCCTAATTCCCGATTCCGGAGGCACGTATTTTCTTCCTCGGTTGATCGGGTCGCAAAAAGCCTTGGCCTTGATGATGACAGGCGGTAAAGTCAGCGCCAAAGAGGCGGAAGCGTTGAACATGATTTACAAAGCGGTTGAGGCCGAAACATATGAGACGTTCACTGCGGATTTTGTGTCCAAGTTGGCCCTTATGCCAACCCGTGCTTTGGTACTAACGAAAAAAGCTGTACAGGAAAGCTGGAATAATACCTTATCCGAACAGTTGAATTTGGAATTAGCACTCCAGGTTGAGGCCGGAAACACCGAGGATTTTAAGGAAGGGGTGCAGGCATTTTTAGACAAAAGGAAACCAAACTTTACCGGGAAATAATGGCAAAACGAATTTTTGTGGTGGGGGCTGGAACCATGGGAGCTGGGATTGCCCAATTGGCCGCACAGAAGGGATTTGAAACCCGCTTGTTTGACGTCTCTGCCGATCAACGCAGCAAAGCCCAACAGGGAATCCATAAGTCCCTTATGTCGCTGTTAGAAAAAGGTAAAATCGATGCCGCGGAGCATGAAGCAATTCATGGACGACTTAGCGTGGTAGATCACTTAAATGCCGCGGAAAGCGCAGACCTCGTGATTGAAGCCATTGTGGAGAACTTGTCGGTAAAACACGAAGTTTTTAGGTCCTTGGAAGCGATTGTTTCGCCCACTTGTATCCTGGCGTCCAATACCTCTTCCTTGTCCATTGCCTCCATTTCGAGCGCCTTGCAACAACCGGGCAGATTTCTGGGCATCCATTTCTTCAATCCGGCTACGGTCATGCCTTTGGTGGAAATTATTCCAAGTGTTTTAACTCACGAAGCAGTGGTTGCCCAGGCACAAGAGCTCATTCTAGCCATGGGGAAAACCGTGGCCATTTGTAAGGATACCCCTGGATTTATTGTAAATCGCGTAGCAAGACCATTTTATGGAGAAGCGTTACGAATCTATGAAGAGGGATTGGCTGATTTTGTAACCATTGATTACGCAATGACTTCCATTGGCGGCTTCAAAATGGGTCCGTTTGAATTGATGGATTACATTGGCAACGACGTGAATTATACCGTGACTGAAACGGTGTTTGAAGCGTTCTATTACGACCCTCGGTTCAAGCCGTCGTTTACCCAAAAACGCCTGAAGGAAGCAGGCCTGTATGGCCGTAAAACAGGCCGTGGATTTTACGATTATTCCGTGGAAAAAGCCGATCCGTCAAAAGACGCCGCCCTGTTGCTACAGATTTTTAACCGCATTATCGCCTTGTTGATCAATGAAGCCTACGATGCCGTATTGATGCAGGTAGCGTCTCCTCAGGATGTGGATTTGGCCATGATGAAAGGCGTAAATTATCCCAAAGGATTGCTCGCTTGGTCGGAAGAATTAGGGCCCGATACGGTGCTGAATCAATTGAATTCATTGCAAGAACGCTACGGCGAGGACCGTTATCGTCCGAATGCCTTATTGAAGGATCGCGTAGCCTCCGGAATACCCTTAGTCTAAGCGCAAAAAATTCAACGATTTTCCTTATTTTTGCACTCTAAATTTTTTTAAATGGCATACTTATTTACTTCCGAATCGGTTTCAGAAGGTCATCCAGATAAAGTGGCGGATCAAATTTCTGATGCGTTGATTGATCATTTTATGGCCTTTGACCCCACATCGAAAGTGGCGTGTGAAACGTTGGTTACAACGGGTCAAGTGGTATTGGCGGGCGAGGTTAAAACTAATGTTTACCTTGATGTTCAAAAAATTGCGCGTGAAACCATTCAAAAAATTGGATACACGAAATCGGAGTACATGTTTGATGCGAACTCTTGTGGTATTTTCTCGGCGATTCATGAGCAATCCTCGGATATCAATCAAGGGGTTGAACGTACCAATCCGGAAGATCAAGGAGCGGGTGACCAAGGGATGATGTTTGGATATGCCACTAAAGAAACAGACAACTACATGCCGTTGGCCTTGGATTTGGCGCACAAGATTTTACAAGAAATGTCCTTAATCCGTAATACAGAAGGGCAACTCATTCCGTATTTACGTCCAGACGCTAAGTCACAGGTTACCATCGAATACAGCGATGACAATGTACCTCAACGCATCGATACGATTGTGGTTTCTACCCAACACGATGATTTTGCTGAGGAAGCCACGATGTTGGCAAAAATTAAAAAAGACATTATTGAAATCGTGATTCCTCGCGTCAAAGCGAAATTGAAGCCAGAATTACAAAAACTATTCAACGATCAAATTACCTATCACATCAACCCGACCGGTAAATTTGTGATTGGTGGACCGCACGGAGATACGGGTTTAACCGGAAGAAAAATCATTGTGGACACCTACGGAGGTAAAGGAGCGCACGGTGGTGGTGCCTTTTCAGGAAAAGATCCATCCAAGGTAGACCGCTCTGCAGCTTATGCTACTCGTCACATTGCAAAAAACATGGTAGCCGCCGGATTGTGCGATGAGGTATTAGTGCAAGTGTCTTACGCCATTGGGGTTGCTAAACCGTGTGGCTTGTTCATCGAAACCTACGGAACGTCCAAGGTAGACATGACCGACGGGGAAATCGCTAAAAAGATTGAAGGTATTTTCGACATGCGTCCATACTACATTGAGCAGCGACTAAAACTAAGAAACCCGATTTATTCAGAAACCGCTTCTTATGGTCACATGGGACGTGATTATGAAAAGAAAATCAAGGTATTTGAAGCACCTAATGGTGAAAAGAAATCCATTGAAGTGGAATTGTTTACTTGGGAAAATCTAGATTACGTAGACCGAATCAAAGCGGCATTTAACCTCTAACAGGTGGCTAGTCCATTTCGTACCATTTGGCCGACCGCAGATCGGTATGTGGAAGTAATTGATCAACGGTTTTTACCCCACGAATGGGTGGTGGTAAAACTGCACAGCTATCAAGAGGCGGAAACGGCCATAAAAGACATGATTGTTCGCGGTGCCCCTTTAATTGGAGCCACAGCAGCCTATGGAATTTATTTAGCGGCTCGTACCTGTGTTGAAGAAAATCACGACCTATCTTTTATGGATCAAGCTTTTGAGGCCTTGGCCAATTCACGTCCGACGGCCGTAAACCTATTCTGGGCCTTGAACCGTATGAAAGCGCGCTTGGAAGGGGCCGAGAATTTGGTAGAAACTGCCTGGAACGAAGCCCAAGCCATTGTAGAACAAGACGTAGAAACCTGCCGCAACATTGGAGTGCATGGGTTGCCCATCATCGAAGCCCTTGCCGCTATAAAGCCAGGTCAACGGATTAACATATTAACCCACTGCAACGCGGGCATGTTGGGTTGCATTGAATGGGGTACCGTTACCTCTCCGATTTACCAGGCGAAACAAAAAGGACTTGACGTTCATGTGTATGTGGACGAAACACGACCGCGCAATCAAGGAGCTAACTTAACGGCTTATGAACTTACACGGCACGGAATTCCGCACACCTTAATCGTGGACAATGCGGGCGGGCATTTAATGCAACACGACATGGTGGACATGGTTATTGTAGGAACCGACCGTACGACGCGGCATGGCGATGTAGCCAATAAAATTGGAACCTACCTGAAAGCCTTAGCAGCGCACGATAATAAAATCCCGTTTTATGTAGCCTTACCGTCGACCACCTTGGATTTATCGGTGCGCGATGGATTGAAAGAAATTCCGATCGAGGAACGAAACCAAGACGAGGTGCGCTATGTGATTGGCAAGAGTGCTGCGGGAGCCATAGAACCTGTATTAATCTGTCCAGAAACTACGCAAGCCGTTAATCACGGCTTTGATGTTACCCCAGCACGTTTGGTTACGGGTTTAATCACCGAACGTGGCGTTTGCGCGCCCAACGAAGCAGCCATTATTGCCATGTTCGGGGATTTGGAGAAATAGTTTTGGATGCTTAGTTTAATTTAGCTTTAAATTTACACCCTATTTCTATTATTTTCTTCCTCCCTTGAGGGAGGATAAAGTTTGACGACTCTGACGAGTATCAGACTCAGTCAGAGGAGGGTGACCAAATCGAACGGCAATCCAATGCGTAGATTTTTTGCTTTTCCACGGACACTGAGTAGTCCGAAGGACGTATCGAAGTGTAAGTGGAAAAACTAGGCGTGTAAGCTTACTCTTTATGCAAGCATTGCGTTTGTTCTCCAACACGGATTAGGTACATGCCCGGCGAAAGGGCGCTAACATCGAGGGTTTGAGCCTTGGGTTCATGTATGGGAATGCGTTCTACCAGCTTACCGTGTAGGGTAAAGATTTCAATGCAAGAAGCGTCTTTGGATGTCCATGCGACGGTGAGCTGTTGACTGGTCGGGTTGGGATAAACCAGAAGGGATGGTTTATCGACTTCGGTTGTTAAACCAACGTTTTGCAGCGGTTGAGTGATATAATTCGTGGTGATGCCTCCAGCGTTTGTAGTTTTGAGTAACTTAAAAAATCCTGAATCTAAATTTAGAGCAAGTGCGTAGGCGATGCTGTTATCGATAAAATCAAATTTAAAAAACTTAAGTATTGAATCACCTGGCAAGGTGCAATCTTGCTTGAAAAAACTTTGACCTCCGTCCATGCTGCGCAATGGTCTACCGCTTGAAGCGTAAATCCCGCTGGCATTGACGGCAACAGCACCAATTGCATTCTCCATGAAGTGAAATATAGAGGTGTTTCCCCCAAGTTCAGAAATGGTAAGTGAGTTGAACATTATTCCTCCTGAACCATCATTACACCAGTTATTTCTAATCAGGGTATCGCCATAAGAATTCGCAAATATAACATCTCCTATCCCATAGCAATCGATGATGTTTGTCTGAACGGATAGCGAGTTTACATCCGTTAGATACAGATCATTGTTGTACAAAGAAGCAACTTCCGAGCCTAAATTGATAGCAAATTTCCCTGTGTTGTTGCTCAACAAAGTCCAATTGGCACCATAGTCATTCGTGTAATACATACCTGATGGACTACTGAAAATACCAGTGCTGTCGTTTTGAAAAGCCAAACATTTTTTACTCAATCCACCAAACGTATTTAAAATTTCAAACTCAAACCATGTTTGTCCGCCATCTAATGAACGGCAGATGTAAAAGTTTTGATTGTTATTTACATTATATAATATCCCAGCGGCATAAATGATTTGATCAGAAACAGCATTAATACAATAATACCTATGATTAAGAGTGGTTGAGGAATCCCAAGTAATTCCGCCATCTGTTGTGCGGTAAAATGAAGAGTAACTTCCGCCATTTGACGCTGAAATAAGGTATCCTTTTTGTTCGCTGTAAAAATCCCAATCTTGTATAGCGGTAAGTGGCCCCAGAGTATTAAATGTTTTCACAGGGCTCCATTGAGCATATAACATGTTACTAAAAAATAAAAGACATATAAATTGTTTCATAGCTTAATAGTTATATTCTTAAAACTGTAAGTGTTTGATTTTGTGGCCATACAACTCCTCAAACAATACATAAATATAATAATTTAATATTTAATTACAAATCCTAAGAATATCTAAACTCGTGTATATAAACAGGTTTTTTTGCAAGGAGTACACATCATGGCCATGTTCGGGGATTTGGAGAAATAGTTTTGATACTTACCTTACTAAAAAAATCAGGTGTTTTGTGGAAGGAACGCTAAAGCCTAATTCTGGATTATAGCTGGTGGTAATCAATTTCATTACCGTTACAGGAGCATTCGGATTGGCTTTTCGATAGGTATGCACGATGTCAAGCTTGGAAATTTTCTCCCAGAGGTGAGGGTAATTCGGATTTCCCGGGTTTCCAAAGACTTGAATTGTAGACGTATCTAAGGGATATGAAACGGGCAGTTGCTGAAGTTTGGTAGGATCAATCACCGGGGTATTCCATTGGATGGTATTGGCGAAAAGCTGGAAAATCGGGACAGGGTTCGGTAAAACCCGTAAGTTCGTTACGTCGCCTTGGGGACCCAGGTAGGATTCAAAGCTTAAGGGTAAAGAATCGTTGTTTAATGAGGTAGAGGCTAAATCATATTCGTAGGCCCCGTCGAAGCGTTCGCCTAACTGCAATACAAGTAGGTTTCCTTTTGTAGTATAATAGGATGGTGTTGGACAGTGGGTGGTTTTCTTACAAGCCAATAAGCTTAAACTGAGCAGAAGTAGTAGGTAAATGGATTTCATTTTCATGATCTCACGTTTAAAGGTTACAGTAAACTAAACGCAGGTCAAATTGTGGAGGGGTAGTGCAGCGTAATTAACGATTTATTAAATCTTAATTTCCATCAAAGGCAATTGAAGCTTTTGTGGCAACCACCTTCGCACCCTTCGATATGTCCTTCGGACTACTCAGGGTCCGAAGGTGGTTACTAGAACTATTTGCCTTTGGTGCATGTTTAAGGGACAAGTATAGCGAACTGAAAACTGGGCTTGTGCTGACCGAGGTTACGAGCGTCAGTAAACCATGAGGAAGCCGAAGGATCACCGAAATGGTCAGTTTTCAGGAGTGGAGTGCCGTTCCTTAAACCCTGCACCGAGCTTTTTGCTACTTTTTTGCGGAAAAAAAGTAGAGGTAAAAATCTTTGTTTTAGTGTTCTTCCTTTGTCCTGATAACGAAAGAAACGAAAAAATATCACCCTAAAACATCAAGACAAAAGAAAGTATAGACCCGTCGCGTAGATTTTTTGCTTTTCTACTCACCCTTCGATACGTTCGCCGCAGGCGGACTACTCAGGGTAAGTGGAAAAAGTAGGCGTGTAAGCTTACTCTTTATGCAAGCATTGCGTTTGTTCTCCAACACGGATTAGGTACATGCCCGGCGATAGGCCGCTAACATCGAGGGTTTGAGCCTTGGGTTCATGAATGGGAATGCGTTCTACCAGCTTTCCGTGTAGGGTAAAGATTTCGATGCAAGAAGCGTCTTTGGTTGTCCATGTTACAGTGACCTGTTGACTGGTCGGGTTTGGATATATTACAATTGAGGAATTATCGTTAGCCAATTCAGAAACGCCTAACCAAGCAGGTTCAATTCCTGTCGTGAAAACATGGAGTAATTGTTTATTCACTACCCATAAATTCCCCAAGGTATCTAGTTCTATCCCAACACCATCAGTAAATACAATCGGTGTATTCTGATCATTATAAATTGTCCAGGTTTTGAGGTTGCGATTTAGAAAACCGATTTTTTTCGGTGGATTCAAAATGCCAAATTCGCCAAAAACCGCCCAGATATTATTGTTTTTGTCAATTTCAAATTCTTTAACAATCAGGTCTGCGGGCATGTTGATTGAGTTATGTGGCGTTATCGTATCAACGAATGAATTACCCAGTGCCAATGAAATACCTAAGTCCCCTGATTTATAAAGGGTGTCTGAATATTTAGAAAATTTCATGTGATACGTTTGATTTTCAAGCATGAATGGAATGGTGTCTGCATTGTACATGGTTGGCATTCCATTTTGAAAATGAAATAAAGCACCTTGGTCAACTCCTGAAGTTGCCCAATGATTTCCGTTTTTGGATTCGATCCTTCTCAGATAACTAACATTGCCTAATTGAGAACCTTGCGGATGATTTACCAAGTAATTTTCATTTATTCGAGCACACCAAATGGTATCACCATCTGAAGATAAATGAACGCCATCTACACCATTTGGAATGGTACTCCAGTTGGAGCCATCGTAATTGACTAAGCCAAAATAACGATCAATTAGCACCGTTCTTGTTGGCGTAAACGTGATGTCTTCAAACGCATAATAACCTTGTAAAACAGGTTCATTGTTTTCATTGAAATCAGTAAATTGTCCATTGTTTGCCAGGCGAAAAATTTCCGTTTTATGTGCAAACCAGATAGTGTTGTCGTATGGATTGATCTTGAATTGTTTGTGTGGATATCCATATGAATGCCAAAAAAAATAAGGATGAAATAAACTGGTGTGATAAGTATGCCAATTTTGTGCTTGTCCGAATTTGGAAAATAGCAATGCGAAGAATAGAATAACATTTTTCATTATTAGATCCATTTTTTTACTGGGTAGCATTTCGAATTTACCATTAAAAAAGTATTAACAGAATTTCATTTTCCTTACATAAAAGTTATGCAAACATAGGAACGAATATTTTCCTGCCTAAGGGTAGTAAATTAAGTAAAAAAAGAATGCTTCTTCATATTTAATTGGGTTCCTTACAAGATGGAAAAATGTATCAAGTAGGCAGGTAATTTCTGAGCGACTGTTTTACTAGTAAGAGCGACGAACAAAGGCTTGGGCACCATTTCCTCTACTTTTTTACCACACCCTTCGATACGCTCGCAAAAGCGAGCACTCAGGGTGCGTAGCAAAAAGCCAGGTCGAATTGCCCAACCACTACTTCCTTAGCCATTTTGCCTTGTGGAGCCATGTAGACAGTATCTGTTATCTTATTGATTATCTTCGGATGGTAGCGATAGCAAGTGAAAATCATTGGGAAGCTTTTTTCATTAAATGAAAATGTACCCTGTTTGTTGCTCACTCCAATCAATTCTTGATTTGAATTGTAGATAGCCACGTGTTCGAGTGGAGATCGGTTCAATGAATCCACGATTGTAAGAATGGATTGTGTAAAGGGAAAAAAAGGCAAGAGTAGAATGATCGTTAAATATGTTTTCATATGCTCCCGAGTATGAGAGTGTTTTAAAAGTTCACTACTCAATAACCACTCGTTTTTTTACCGATAAAGCTTCATTTTCAAGGATGATTATATAAACCCCTG
>CAIJTF010000077.1 GCA_903823565.1 uncultured Flavobacteriales bacterium | reverse complement strand
GCATGAGCAAACGCATTAAAAAAGATTTTGACGTAAACCAAGAAACCATAGTATCCAACGTACGGCATTGGGAAGCCTTGTATCAAACGGCGAATTCCTTGAAGCGCGTGACGGAGGGGCTGGAACAGCGGGTTCCCGCGGATTTAGTAGCCCTGGACCTGCGTGCCGCAATGCGCACCTTGGGAAACATCACGGGGGAAATAGAACTAGACACCGATATTTTAGGCACGATCTTTAGTAGGTTTTGTATTGGAAAGTAAGGCCTGACGAAGTTTATACCTAGGTATAGACTAAATACCATATAAAATGCAGGATTTTTATATTTTTACACCAGACCGATTAAAGTGTAGAAATGACTAAATCAATAACCGTTTTATTATTTTTCGCCATTACCCTGATGTCATTTGATGATTCAAAAGGAGATAGAAATGATAGGTTCAATAGGCAGAAAGTACTTTCGTCTAATTTTCTCATTGGTTCCTGGGAAGGAACTTTAAAAAACAATCCCTTTAAAATCGTAATTGAAACGGTAAATGGCAATAAGCTTTCTGGATACAATCTATTTGGCAAGAATAGTCGGGAAGTTGAAGGTTTTGTTGCTGAATATGCCATCGAAGGTGATGGTGAATGCGTTGATGATGATGATGGCGGGGTAATACCGGTTCTTCTTAAAGAACCTGGAGATAAGAAAGGGGATGGGTATTTTCAACTCACATTCAAGAAATGTCATCAAAGTAAATATGCCCGGGGAACGTATAAATCCCATTATGACGATTTCTCGGGAGAGGTTGAACTTGATAAAAAATAGCGTTTATTGCCCAGGATGTGCAAAACATCCCTAAAGAAACGCCCAAAGTACCTTTAACAATACGTAAGCATGAAAATCCTCCACTTTATCTTTCTTTCGCTGCCCCTTATCGGATTTAGCCAAAACGTTTCATCGTTAGAAAAAGAGATTCACAAAGTCGTAAACACCTATAAACTTAAAACGAGTAAAACCTCGGTTGCTCTGGACAGTGCCTTATCGGCTCAATCAAGGGCCCATACTAGGTTCATGGCGGAAACGCAAGAATTGGAGCACGCCGAATTAATAAAAGCAAGAGGAGAAATTATTCAAAGAACGAACAACATCGATTGCACGGAAGCACAAGTCGCTAAAAAAGTGTTAACCAATTTTTTAAATTCCCCGAGCCATAAGGAAATACTAGATCTAGAAATAACTAAAATCGGTGTTGGGGTGGTGGTTGAAGAATCAGGATACGTTTGGGTCACCATTCGGGTGCGTTAGGGATTTTTACCATACACGAATCCCTTTTTTACACTCCGCTCATCAAGGCATTGCATCGGAAAATTAGGTCATAAAAAAGGCCGCAGTCGCGGCCTTTTTTTCGTTGCAATTGCTATTAATCGCGCTGACGTGCTTCGGAAACATTGATGTTTCTTCCGCCCACCTCATAATTCGCCAATGCCTCCATTGCGGCACGGGCTTCATCTTGGTTAGGCATTTCCACGAAACCAAAGCCACGTGAACGACCTGAATCACGGTCTTTAATAATTTTAACGGAGGAAACCTCCCCGTATTGAGCGAATAATTCTCCCAATTCTTGTTCACCCAAGCGAAAACTT
>CAIJTF010000076.1 GCA_903823565.1 uncultured Flavobacteriales bacterium | reverse complement strand
TTGTTATCTCCCGTTAAGTAACAATACTGTTGCGTAACTGCCATTCCACCGCGATCGTCACCGGTCCATGTGTTGGTTTCAAAAAACGACAACATGCTATTGGAGAGGGAGGTAATGTAAAAAATGTTTGTATTGTTACCGTTTGAGTTTTGAACGTAATAGGTGGTGTTTGAACCCAAGGTTGGCGTGGTAAATGACGCCCCTGATCCGACTTGTTGTGTACCTGCTGCGTTGGCGTACCACGTGTAGTTGGTCCCGCCAGATGCCGTTAATGTCGCGGTTTGACCACAGGTAATGTTGGCATTTCCCACTGTAGGGTTTGGAGCAGTACATTGCCCATGGATGTTTAGGCAACTTACAAATGCCAAAAACAGGGCAGAAAAATGCGTAAAAACCCTTTGATTGTAGAATTTTTTCATAGTAGTTAGGTTAGGTTAGTTGCTGAAAATTAGATAATTCTAATTGAAAACCTATAATCCTTCCCGTAAAAAGTTATTAACAATTTATTAATTCACCCTTTAATTTAATTGGTAATGGGTGTCTGTTCGGAAACGATATCTAAAAGTTTGATGAAACACCACGAGTAGTTAAAACCTACAACTACAAAATATACATCTTAAACAAAAAAAATATCAAAGTAATGATTTGGATTCCGTGGTGGGAGTTGACGGGTTCGAACCGGTGACCCTCCGATGCTTCGGTCGGGATGCAATGAATTATCTTAGATTAAAAGAAAATAGTATACGGCTATTTAAACCAAAAAAAAATCCCAATCATAACGATTAGGATTTCTGCGTGGGAGTTGACGGGTTCGAACCGCCGACCCTCTGCTTGTAAGGCAGATGCTCTGAACCAGCTGAGCTAAACTCCCTCAATTGAGGTTGCAAATATAGAAAATAAATTTAAAATGTAAAGTCTAACGGTTTTTTAATTCCTCTATCTTCTGAAGAACATCATCCAACCCTTCTTTGAATTTCTCAAAATCCTCTTTGTATAGAAAAATTTTGTGTTTTTGATAATTGTCCACACCGTCCTCCCCGAATGTTTTTTTACTTTCGGTCAAGGTAATGTACAGATCATTACCTTTTGTGGATTTAATATCAAAGAAGTAAGTTCTTTTGCCAGCTCTTACAACCTTAGAGTATAGTTCGTTTTGATCACTCATTGTGAAATTATTAACTGTAAATCAAAGGTTAAACTAATTTTTGAAATGACAATGCAAACGATATAAATTTTTTTTATTAGTTGAATTACCCGAAATTTGTTTCAATGTGGACCAAAATTTATTCGGTATTTCTGTTTGAAGCGTCTCTATTTCTTAGTATTAGTCTAAGTTTTACGTCCATCGATTTTAATAAATCTATGACTTCTTCTACCATGGAGGGAATGAAAATCGTGGTGGTAAAAGACGCTCGATTTTTAAACGTTCAAAAGGATACCACTGGGGTTTATTATGATCTTGCAAAAGTTATTGGATATAACTCAAGAAAAGCGGTGCACATATCCATCGTAGAAACTCCACAGGAAGCCGAATCCTTACTTAAAAAAGGCCTGGCTGATGGACTTTTGACGGATATTTCAGAAATACAAAACAAAGAGAGCAATGAGTCGCTCACCTTGATCGATAGAAAGGTTTGGCTGGCTAAACCTGAATCAACACTTCAAGACACTTATGAAACATCCAATCCAGAGGAAAAGAAATTAAGTATTGATAAAGACAAAGAGGAAGAGACCACCTATTTTTCGGGGACAGGTCTGAGTGAAATAAACACCCAAGCTAAGGCAAAAGATATTGTTATCGTTATTCCAAAAAAATCACGCGATTTAATCCATAACCTAAAAAGGGTCATCGAAACAACTCACGTAAAAAAAGAATTATCCAAACTCGCAACTTTTTATTTTGGGAAAGAGCGATGGTTGGATATCACACCGTTTAAAGTTCCGAGACCTCAAGAAGGTCAAATTTCTCCATTAGACGATGCCTTCAAAAAAATAGCTCGTTTGCATGGGTGGGATTGGCGTTTAATTGCTGCTATCGCCTTTAAAGAATCCACGTTTAATCCACGGGCCATAGGTCCGGGTAATGCACTTGGGTTAATGCAATTTATGCCGTACATAGCAAACCATTACAAATTGACTAGGGACAGTAGCCCAGAGGAGCAAATAGAAGCTGCTCTTCTCTTGCTAGATGAATTGTACGAGGCTTGGTCGCTTATTCCCGATCTTGACCAACGCATTAAGTTTACCCTAGCATCCTACAACGCAGGAAAGGGACATATTGAAGATGCGCAGCGAGTTGCTAGAGGCAAGGGGCTGAATCCTCTCGTTTGGGATGGACATGTTCAAACCGTAGTGGAAAGCCTTTCTGATCCTGCAGTATATGGACGTGAGGAAGTGGTGAATGGCAAGTATTCGGGGCCGGCCCATCAATATGCTGATCTAGTTTATCAGATTTACCTTTTATGGTCCGTCTAAAACATGATCGAAGCGATCATTATTCAAGGTCCTACGGCCTCCGGAAAAACGGAATTAGCCATAGAAATTGCTAAAAAACTAAACACCGAAATCGTATCCTTTGATTCACGGCAATTTTATCGAGAAATGAATATCGGTAGCGCTAAGCCGACCTTGGAACAAAGAGAGTTGGTAACGCATCATTTTATCGACAACACATCCCTTGCTGCCCCGATGAATTTGGCCCAATACATTGAACAGGCATTACCATTGGTTCAAGAAAAAATCAACCGCTTTGGAACGGTTGTTTTGTGTGGGGGGTCTAATCAATTTATTGATGCTTTAATTTATGGTATTGACCCAGTACCTGTTTTTCCCGAAATAAAAAAGGAATTGGAAGCATTGCATCGCTCAAAAGGATTAGAATATAGTCAGGAATTATTAAAGGAATTAGATCCAGTGATTGCATTGAAAATAGACTTGAAAAATGCGCGACGGGTAATCCGGGCTTTGGAGGTATTTATGGGGAGTGGTCAATCCATTTCATGCTTTCAGTCATCCAATAATCGCGCACTTTTTCGATTCCTTCGATTCGGAATCAGTACGGAACGACCGCTTCTTTACAATAGAATTAATTCTCGTGTAGAAAACATGATTTCAGAAGGGTTGGAGGAGGAGGTTCGTTCGCTGAAGCCCTATTGGGGAAGCGAAGTATTTAGAACCGTTGGGTATCGAGAATGGATTCCATACTTCGAAGGAAAAATAGACCGCCTGGAAGCAATCGATAAAATAAAACAAAACACGAGAAACTACGCTAAAAGGCAGATAACCTGGCTAAAGAAGTACCATGATATTCGATGGATAGAGGAGGAGGGCTTGGAAGAACGGTTTTGTCGTATCATGGGCGAAATCTCATAACCTACTTTTATTCTGCTAAAGTGCGTATTTTTGTCGAGGTTAATTTTTTGTTAATGAAAATTTCTTCCTCAGAAATTTATGTGATTTTTACCTTGTCAATTTTTAAATAAATACCCATGCATCGAAAGTATAATCTTCTTTATTTATTCGCGTTCCTTTTCGTATTTGGTGCTTCAGCACAAAAAATTCGGATTAAAGTTATTGGACAAAAAGATACTACCGTACAACTTATCAAGTACTTTGGAAAAGGTTTGTATTATGCCGATACTGCAAAAATAAGTAGAGGTGAAGTAGTCTTTGATGGTTCCAAACAAAAGCCTGGCATCTTGGGTTTGCTATTGCCTGGACAGCAATATTTTGAATTTATCTACAATAAGGAAGAAATTTCACTTGAAACCTCAGGGTCCAACGGAGGGGAATACACCAAAAACCTTGTGGTAAAGAAATCAGAAGAAAACAAATTGTTTATACCCTATGTGAATTTTATTACTGAGAAAAAAACCGCTGCGGGGAAGTTAGGAGAAGAGCGAAATAAATTCAAATCTGGTGATGCTGAATACAAATTCTTGACCGATCAAATCGATGCCATCAATAAGGAGGTTTTAACCTATCAAAAGGACCTTATCGCTAAGAATCCCACAACCTTGGTGTCCAAAATTGTAAAAATGTCATTGGATATCGTGATTCCGGATGCTCCGCTCGACGCGAATGGAAAGATAATGGACTCGAGCTTTCAATTCAACTATTTCAGAAACCATTATTGGGATAATACCGATTTGTTAGATGAACGGTTGGTAAACAATCCCATTTTCCACAATAAATTGGAGTACTTCTTTAGTAAAAACATGATGGCGCAACATTGGGACACCATCATATATCATGCATTTAAGTTTTGTGATGCGTTGAACCCCAAGTCACGTACTTTTGAGTATTGCGTCGGCTGGATTGCTTCTTCCTTCGGTAAAAGCCAGCAAATGGGAATGGATAAGGTTTATTACCACATGCTGGATCGCTATTTTTGCTCGAAAAATGCTGAAGGTAAACACCCTTCGTTTTGGGTGGATGACTCGAAATATGATGAATTGTGCAAGGATTTAGATAAGAAACTTGCTATTTGCTTAGGGGAAAAAGCGCCAAACCTAATTTTAAAGGATCCATCGGATGAAAATTGGGTTAACCTTCATACCCTCAAAGCAGAATATACCATTTTATATTTCTGGGATCCGGAGTGCGGACATTGTAAAACCATAACCCCTAAGCTTGCTGAGCTTTACACCAAAAAAATGAAAGCCCGTGGCGTTGAGGTTTATGCAGTAGGAAAAGCTATTGGAAAAGACTTCGAAGCATGGAGAAAATTTATAAAAGACAATAACCTGAATTTTCTTAATGTAGCGGTTACCGACAAGCTGTATCAAGTCGCAAAAGAAAAGCCGGAACTTTTAGTGCCTATCTATCCTGGAGAGAAAGGGAAGCCTACCACGTTGGAGTCGTTGAATTATCAAACTACGTATGATATTTATTCTACTCCAAAGGTGTTTATCTTGGATAAAGACAAGAAAATTATTGCAAAAAGCCTGTCTATGTCGCAAATAGAAGATTTGTTGGATAACCTACAGGGACAAAAAGATGCTCCAAAAATCATGGAGAAAGACGCGAAGGAAGACGCTCAAATGCAGAAAAAGGAGTAATTTTAAAACATGTCTAACGACCTCTTTGCCGTTAAGGAACTCATTCAGTACAACACGAAGTTTGTAATCGTTTCGCATCAGTCGCCCGACGGTGATGCCATTGGAAGTTCAACGGGTTTATACCGAATCTTATCCAATCTAAACAAAACCGTCAGCATTGTTTTACCCGATCGCCCCTCGAGTGTTCTTGAGCCTTTTCTCGAAGGCAGTGACTTCCATTTTTACCATGAAAATCCAGCAGATTGTGAAACGCTCCTAGAAAATGCCGAAGTCCTATTTGCATTGGATTTTAATACAAGCAGTCGAGTAGGGGATTCGCTTAAACCAACGCTTGATTCCTTCAAAGGAAAAAAGGTAATGATTGATCATCATCAAAACCCGGATTCTTTTGCATATGTTTTAATTTCCGATACCGAAAACACCTCCACTTGTCAGCTGGTTTATGAAACAATTGAACGGATGGAGCTTCTCCACGCGTTTGATGTGAAAGCTGCAAAAAGCATTTACCTCGGGATGATGACGGATACCGGATCGTTTCGTTATCCTTCGGTTACAAGTAACACGCATAGGATTTTGACAAAGCTACTTGAATTGGGGGTACGTCCTTTTGAAATTCATGAAAGTGTTTTTGATCATAACCGTATCGATCAATTGCAATTGCGTGGATATGCCATTTCGCAAAAATTAGAGCTGTCAGATTCTTTTCCTTTTGCATTCATAACGTTGAGTGAGGAAGAATTAGGCCGCTTCAATTACCAAACTGGTGATACGGAAGGATTAGTAAATGTTATCCTTAGTATTGAGGGTATTCAAGTAGGAGTTTTAGTTTCGGAAAAAGGTGGGGACATCAAAATGTCGTTCCGCTCCAAAAACCATTATTTTGTTAACGAATATGCACAACGCTACTTTAATGGTGGAGGGCATAAATACGCGGCTGGAGGACGAACAAAATTAACCTTGGAGGAAACTGTAGTTTTATTGCGCTCAACATACCATGAAATCTTCAAGTCATGATAAAACCTATCTTGTCGATAGCATTAATGGTACTTGGTTTACTCCTTTATGCTTGCCAAGTACCTTCGAAGGAAGGAAAAGCCGTTCCTAAACCCAAAAAACCTTGGGAAAAAGGAAATTCAATTGCCTACAACCAGGAAATCAATGAACGAGAGCAATTAAAAATAGCAGCTTTCTTGGATCACCGAAAGGATTTCAAAATGTCGCTTACTCCTTCCGGTCTTCGCTATTATATTTATAAAAAGGGTCCGATTAATCAGCCATTGTTGAAGGCGGAAGACATAGCATTAGTTTCCATTAAAATACAAGAAATGGAAGCTGGAGTGGTTTGTTATGAAACGGAAGATGGACTAGATGAAATTAAGGTGGATCGGAACGACTATGAATCGGGACTGAATGAAGCCCTTAAATTGATGCGAAAAGGAGACCGCGCTAAATTAATTCTCCCGAATCATTTGGCTCATGGACTTGTTGGGGATTTAGACAAAATCCCACCCTTGTCCATCCTATTGTTGGATGTCTCATTGGAAGATATAATGTACACATCGAAATGAAAAATAAAACCCTATGGATCCTTGTAACAGGATTGGCGCTTTTACTGTTTTTGTGGTTTTTCATCAATCAAAAAACGAAGAAAGGTGTTGTTGTACCCCCCCCTAAAACGCAGAAGCAGAATCAGTACGGAAAAATGACCTTAAAGGAACTTCAAGGATCCAAAAGCAATGCTTTTTACAGTTTCGATTCCTTATTGAAGGAAGGTGAAAAGCTCCCACAAGGGATTGTGGTAAAATGGCTTTATCGTTCGCCATCCACATTTCCATTGCTGAAAAAAGAGGATATGGTTATGATTGATTATCGGCTTGTATTACCCGATGGAAAAATTATTGACGGAAATCGAGATACCCCTTTCGCTCCATTTTTGGTTGGATTAAACATGCAAACGAAAGGATGGGATATTGCATTTCAATCCTTGCGTGTTGGAGATATTGCAAAAATTGAAATTCCCGCTTCGTACGCCTACGGGAGCGTTGGACTACCCGGAATTATTCCCGCAAATTCTACGAATTGGTTGTATGTTAAAGTAATATGCAAAGTTAATCCTTGGTTTTCGCAAGACGGATTAAAGGTTTGGTCCATTAAAAAAGGAGAGGAGGCTACGTTAAATAGTGAAAAGAAAGATATTTTGTACGATGCCATCATAACGTCCGACCGTCAAGGCAGCATTGAGAATTCCTTTCAGACGAAAATTCCTTACCGATATGTGACGGGCCAAAAAAATGTCATTAAGGGGTTAGAATTGGTTCTACAACGAGCAAAAAAAGGACAAAAACTCATGGCCTTAATAGGTCCAAAGATGGCCTATGGCAGCAAAGGCTATGGAAAAATAATTGGACCAAACGAGACGCTTTTTTATAATATATCCATTCGGGATCTAAGGTAATTAGGCCAAAAAAGCTTATATTTGTTGAAATGCGTTTATCACTGTTTGTTGTTTTTATTTGTTTTATTACAGGAGAATTTACGCATGTTTTTGGGCAATCGTCCCTAGACACAAATCTCAAGGTAACCTCCAACAATTCTAATCTTGCTGATGAGCGTTTTGTTAAAAAAGCGCCTTTCGATGGGGTTCTAAATCCTCGTATTCATAACCTTGTAAAAAACCTTAATCCGCCGCTCAAGCAAGGATGGGATAACCAAGAAGTTTTTGGGAAAAACAACAACAACCTTCAAGGATTGAAAGACACGATTTGGCTTTGTATGAATGAAAACGATGACAATCCTTTTGAGGAAGGATTCCATTTGCCATTGTCCAAAGTCGTTGTCACCTCGCGCTATGGACCGCGGTCTGGTAGGTATCACAACGGGATTGATTTAGGATTGAAAATCGGAGATACGATTTATGCCATGTTTTCTGGCAAAGTTCGTTACGCAAAATATAACGAAGGTGGGTTTGGCAATTTAGTCATCCTAAGGCATTACAATGGATTGGAAACGTTTTATGCCCATATGAGTAAATTCCTAGTGGAACCCAACGATGAGGTACGGGTTGGTCAACCCATTGGTCTGGGTGGAAATACGGGGCGTTCAACGGGGCCTCACCTTCATTTAGAAGTCCGGTTTTATGAAGGCGCTATCAATCCAGAGGAGATTATTAATTTCGATAAAAAAATTTTGAAAAAGGACAATCTTTTTGTTCATAAGGGACTGTTCAGACCAGGGGCTAAACCAAGCGATTTAATTCCTGTAGTAGCCAAAACACAGATAGCGCAATTTATGCCTGAAAAGGAGGATGAAGAAAAAGTCAATGAGTCAAAAAACACCAATTTAACACAGTCTGAACAACCTAAGACAGTTACTAAAAAACCGGAAACGAAGAAGCCTGACAGTAAAAAACCTGATTCGAAAAAACCAGAAGTTAAGAAACCAGAAGTCAAGAAACCAGAGGCCAAAAAACCTACCCCCATTGTAAAACCTAAAGTTCCTGTTGAACAGAAAAAATACCATCAGGTTAAATCAGGGGAAAATTTGACTAAAATTGCAGCCAAATACCATACGACGGTTTCTGAACTCTGTAAATTGAATGGCATCAAATCAACAGAAATTTTAAAGGTTGGTAAAAGTTTAAGAATCAAATAGTATTGAATATGATGTCCCGGATTTTTCTTTTTTTTACCCTTTCATTCATAGTTGTCGCTTGTTCTGATTACAATAAAATACTTAAAGGAGATGATATTCAATTGAAATTTGAAGAGGCCCAACGCCTCTACAAGAGCAAAAAATACGACCGTTGTATCGTGCTTTTTGAGCAAGTGTATCAAAATGCCCCTCGAACCGAGCAAGGCGAACTTTCTTTTTTCCTTATGGCCAAAAGTTACATGGAAGATAAGAATTACTATATGGCTGGCTATTTTTTCGGGGCATTTGTTCAACGATTTCCCTATTCGATACGCAATGAGGAGGCGTTTTTTTTAACAGCCATGAGCAATGTTAGAAATTCCCCTAAATGGTCATTAGATCAAACAGAAACCTACGCAGCTATTGATGCGGTCCAAGCGTTTATGAGCAAATACCCAGACTCACCGCTGTTAGATTCCTGCAATACACTCATTGACCAATTGTCATACAAAATTGAGTTCAAAGAGTATAACAAGGTTTTGCAATATGATAAAACCCAAAATTTTAAAGCAGCCACAACTTCCGCGGATATTTTTCTTTCAACCTATCCGCTCTCCATTCATGCTGAAGAAATTCGGTACATTGGTGTCAGTAACTTATACCAATTGGCCATCAACAGCATCGATAGCAAAAAAAAGGAGCGAATCGAGGAAACTATTCAAAGATATCGTAACTTTGTAGCTGATTTTAAAGACTCGCCTTACGCGGCCTCCTTGAAATCATTGTTGAAACCTTTGGAAAAGGAATACGAACTTTAATAATTTAAGTATGATTTATAAGAACGCAAACGCTGAGAAAACAACGGTAACACGTGACGTTAATAACCTAGAAGACAAAACGGGTAATTTATATCAGTCCATCGTTGCAATCTCAAAGCGTTCCAATCAAATTAGTACGCACATCAAGGAAGAATTGAATCAAAAACTCCAGGAGTTTGCTTCTGTCACTGATAGTTTAGAGGAAGTTTTCGAAAACAGAGAACAAATAGAAATTTCTCGTCATTATGAAAAAATGGCGAAGCCTACGGCTATTGCAACACAAGAATTGCTCGAGGATAAAATTTACATGAGAGATCCCGAAGAGGACAAAGAGTAATGCGCATTCTTTTGGGCGTAACGGCAGGTATAGCCGCCTACAAAGTTCCCTTTCTTATTCGTTTGTTAGTAAAACAAGGTGCGGAGGTACGCTGTGTCATGACACCTGATGCGCGGGACTTTGTAAGCCCCTTGGTGCTATCAACCTTGTCTAACCATCCTGTAGCAATTGAATTTTGGAATAAAGAAACCGGAGCGTGGAACAACCATGTAGCCTTGGCAGAATGGGCGGATCTTTTAGTGATTTGTCCTTGTACGGCCAACACCCTTTCAAAAATGGCTTCGGGGGCATGCGACAATTTGTTGTTGGCTATTTTTCTTTCGATGCGCAACAAAACCATTTTGTTTCCTGCTATGGATTTAGAAATGTATCGGCACCCCACCGTTCAAAGAAACATGGACCAGTTGGAGCAGGATGGTTCCATTATTGTTCCAGCCGAATACGGAGAATTAGCCAGTGGTTTGAGTGGACAAGGAAGGCTTCCAGAACCCGAAACCCTTTTGGAATATATCTTGGGAGTTGTGGCCTCGAAACGTGATTTTTTAGGTAAAAACGTTGTCGTGACAGCGGGACCAACCTATGAAGCCATTGATCCCGTACGTTTTATAGGCAACCATGCTTCAGGAAAAATGGGGCTTGCTTTAGCCGAGCGGTTAGCGGAACGAGGAGCCGATGTTCTTTTGGTTCTAGGTCCCAGTAAGTGTTCGGTTTCCCATCCCAAAATAAAGGTGTGTTCGGTTGTCTCCGCGGAAGAAATGTGGAACGAAGTGAAAAATAATTGGGACTCGATGGACTTTGGATTTTTTGCAGCTGCCGTAGCAGACTACCAACCAGAGCGTGCTTCTCAACACAAAATTAAAAAATCGGCGGGGGAATCAATGGCTCTAACCTTGGTCAAAACACCAGACATACTTGCATGGGCAGGAAAGCACAAAAAAGAGCATCAACGGATAATAGGATTTGCTTTGGAAACACAGAATGGTGAGGTAAACGCGAAAGAGAAATTACACACGAAAAAAGCAGACTATATGGTTCTCAATGTTCCAGTAGAAAACGAATCGGGTTTTAATGCCGAAACGAATAAAGTTTGTATCTTCGGAAAAGATGATAGGCTTTGGGATATTCCGCTAATGCAAAAACGGGAAGTTGCCAACGCCATTTTGAATGTGATTACAAATACCCAATAATGAATCGTTTAATTTTATTACTGTTGTTTTCATGGGGTTCCATTGCTTGGGCGCAAGAATTGAATTGTAAAGTATCCATTATCAAAGAGGCGAGCCTTGAAGTGAATAGTACGGAACTTGAAATCTTTAAAGAATTGGAATTGGTATTAACCGAATTAATGAATAATACCCAATGGACCAAGGATCAGTTTAAAACTGAAGAACGAATCAATTGTAATATTCAATTGCAAATCAATAAAATTCCAACGGCGGGGACCTACTCTGGGGCTTTGCAAGTTCAGGCAACACGACCGGTTTTCAATTCAAATTACAATACCCTACTTTTTAATTATCGGGATGAAGATTTGATTTTTGCCTATTCAAGAAACACGCTTGTTACTTATACGCCCAACCAATTCAGGGATAATTTATCTTCCATTATGGCTTATTATGCCTATTTCATCTTGGGAATGGATTATGACTCCTTTTCAAAAAAAGGGGGCTCGAAGTACTTTAATGAATGTCAACAAATAGTATCCAACGCACAAAGTTCCGGGGCGCCAGGCTGGAAATCAAGTGAGCAAGGAAAACGCAACCGATTTTGGTTGGTAGACAATGTTTTACAGGCTGCCTTTGAACCGTTAAGAGACTGTAATTTCGGGTACCATCGACAAGGGTTGGATGTAATGTATGACGATAAAGTTAAAGGAAAAAAGGCCCTCTATGAAGCCTTGAACAAACTTACGCCAGTGGTTCAAATACGACCCAATTCTCCCAATGTTGTTAACTATTTACTTTGTAAAAGGGATGAGTTAAAGAAAATTCTTTCAGATTCTGAAGCAAAGGAAAAGACTGATTTCGTAACCTTATTAAAGCGACTAGATCCTTCAAATTCATCCAAATACCAAGAAATTCTTGAGTAATGCTAAGGCGCTTATCCCTTCGGAATTTTATATTAATTCACGAACTCTCTCTTGATTTTCAGTCGGGTTTCACCGCGATAACCGGGGAAACAGGTTCTGGAAAATCTATCCTACTGAATGCCTTGGGACTAATACGTGGGGATCGTGCTGATTTCTCTACCATTGGTCCAATCGATTCGCGGGCTACCGTTGAAGCCGTATTTGAATCTAGAGCGGAAATCAAGGAATGGCTTAGCCAGAATTCCTATGAAATTTGGGATGACCTGATAATACGACGAGAAATTTCTAACGATGGCCGATCGCGTGCCTTTATTAATGATACTCCATGCACTTTAAATGAACTACGGGTCCTCGCAGAAAAATTGTTCATTATTCATTCGCAATACCATACCCTTGAGCTCAAGAATCAAGATTATCAGCGTTATATCCTGGATGCTTTAGCAGGAACTGATGCTGAATTTCAAGAATATCTCAAAGAATATACAGCTTTTTTAAACCGGAAATCGGATTTTACCAAACGACAAAATGAACGCATCGAAATGGAATCGAAATTGGATTACGAACAATTCATTTTATCGGAAATTATACCATTGAATTTATATGACACTGACTATTCCACGTTGCAGGAGCAGTTGGAACATCAGGAATACCAGCAAATACTAACCGAAGATTTAAACCATTTAATATCCTTGTCGGAAGGACCGATGTCAAACGAGCTTTCAATGTTAAAGGCTCGGCTTCTTCGATCTACGGAAGAGGATCAAAGCTTTGATGATATTCGAAGCCTATTGACCAAGATTATATCAGACCTTGAAGAAATTGGCTTTTTAACGCATAAAAAACTGACAGAATACGCATCAAATTTCATCGATGAAGAACATCTCTTGCGCCAAGTAGACGAGTTCAATCGCATCCTGAATAAGCATCGTTTACAAACCCAAGAGGCACTAATAAGCTTACAGGAATCCTTGGAAGGAAGGTTGAAGGAAATCAAGGATTTATCCGAATGGATATCCGCTGAAGATAAGGCTTTACATGCATTAGAAACATCCCTGAAGCATACGGCCTCCCAATTGAACGACCATCGAGAACAAGCCATGCCATCGATTACCGCATCCATTCAAGAAGGACTCTCCATGCTCAAACTTTCCGGTTCGCATCTACGATTCGATATACATCGTTCCACTGAGTTGAATGATCGCGGGATGATGGATCTTTCTATTCTTTTTACGGCCAATAAAGGCATGGAAGCCATAGCCATCCAAAAAGCAGCAAGCGGCGGAGAACTTTCTAGGGTTATGTTGCTGTTGCAACAGTTAATTTCAACAAAGCTGCATTTGCCAAGTGTTCTTTTTGACGAAATTGATACAGGGGTTTCTGGGGATATTGCACAACGCATGGGGAAATTACTTCGAACCATGGGGGAGGGCAGGCAGTTATTTGCGATTACCCATCTCCCACAAGTAGCATCACAAGCAAGTTTTCATTTAAAAGTTTACAAACAAGACATTCAAGGACTAACGCAAACCAACGTATCCCCATTAAACACGGAAGAACGAATTCAAGAAATTGCCAGACTAATGAGCGGTGAAGAAATAAATGAAGGAGCTATACTCAACGCCAAAAAACTAATGGGTTTACCATGAAGTACGAAGCTTTATTTAATCGCGTACTCGTTCCAAAAATAGGTGAAATCTCATCCTTTGACACGTCTTTCGGGTTCATTGGGAGTTGTTTTTCTTCCTCCATGCATGAACGCTTTAGGCGTGTTGGCCTGTCTGCTTGGATGTCACCATACGGCACCACCTATAATCCGATATCCATTGAAAGACAGCTTATTGGGACAATGGATTTAGATTATAAATTCAATGAATATACCGATGATGATACCTGTTTTTATTGGGAAACTTCGCATCAATTGGTATTTAGCTCTCCCGAAGAGGGTAAGAATCAAATGAATGCTCTTCGAATTCAGGCACATCAAAACTTGCAGTCGATGGACTATTTATTCATTACCCTTGGAAGTGCCTGGGTCTATGAGTTGGAGGAAACGGGTTTGCTTGTAGCGAACTGCCATAAGGTCCCTCAGCAAAAATTCCGAAAACGCTTGCTTGAAATAGACGAAATAATGGCTAGTTTATCCCGCATCAAGACGATGCTAAACCCCTTTAATCCTTTTCTTAGAATTGTATTTACCGTCAGTCCTGTGCGCCACCTGCGGGATGGCCTTGTTGAAAACAACTGGAGCAAGGCTAGACTTATTGAAGCGTGCCAACGCATATGCGCTACACCATTACCGCCTACGTATTTTCCTTCTTACGAGTTAATTATTGATGAATTAAGGGATTATCGTTTTTTTGAAGCCGATGGCGTTCATCCTAATGCCCTGGCCATTGATTTCGTTTGGGATAAACTGTGTGAAAGTTTATTCGATGCCTCCTTAGGCTCTGTATTTCGTGAGGTTCTTGCTGTAAGACGGCTTGAATCGCATCGTTTTCTATCGTCACATCATGAAAAACAACAGGGAAGAGCGGAACAGGTTGAAGCAATGAAACAAAAGCTATCTGCCCAGCATACCATTCATTGGTAATCTTACCATTTCAAAAATCGGGTGGGGGAGTATCCAGGACTGTATACAGTGTACGTTCCTGGTTCTAGATGGCCAACCTTGATTTGTGCATCGATTCCGGAGGCTACCTGTTTTCCTGTAACATCGGTAACCGTGTAGGGAACCTGGTTGCTAGTGGTTATAAATAGCATTTCTTGTGCTGGGTTAGGATACAGCTTCAAATAGGGGAGAGCCAATTCGCTAACGCTGGTATTGTCTAGGGAGCGTACAGAAATATCATCTAGGTACAACTTGAAGCCATCTTTTGTGCGCAACACGAATGCGAAGTATAAGGATTGACCATCGTATCCTTGAGCGGTAAGATTGACCTCCCGTGCAGTCCATTCAAAATTCTCGCCGATTACATAGGAAATTGTATCCGTAAAACTAGAGATCTGGTTATCGGTGTTGGACACCAAAACTAGGTACGTATCTGGATAGGAGGCGTCTTGTGATTTAGCATTCCATTGAATGTAATTGCCAAAAGCACCAAGAGAAATAGCGGGAGTTATTAGCCAACGATTAGCCGTATCCATGGTTTCAAAATAGGAGGTGGCAGAAGCGACCGTATCCGACAAATTTTCAGGGTCTGTTACCGATATCCAGGGTTGGGTATATTCTGAGACTTGTGCATTAGGGGCATTCATGTCCAAATCCAGCATAGTAAAATTGGGGGGAATACCCTGTTGGAAATCCGTGGTAAAGATTACGTTACCTTGCGCCGATACTAGGGAGGGAACTACAAACAAAAGGATTAGCAGAATACGCATGCAACAAAGGTACGTTTAATCTACTAAAAGAATCAACACCTCCTTGAATTCTTGGTAAAATCGATCAAAGGCGATTAATCGTTCTTTAAAAAATGAATAAACGACTGGCCAATCTTCGCTGCGATAAAAATTTACGCCATCCAAGTGCCACTGAATTCGGTCAAACACAAACCCTTCTGGCGCAGAAAGGTCTTTCAGCCATTGTCCATTATCACCCATTTCGGCCTTCATAACTTGCTTAAGTTCCGTTAATTGTTCCCAAAAAAGATCACGAATACCCGGGTCTTTAAATTGAATGTCAAAGGATAATAAAGCACCTAAATTATCACAATGGAGCCTCAGGTAAACATGCCGAATCTCCGTGGGGTATTTCAACCAGTTAATGTTACGTCGGTGACGGGAATTATGACGACGCATTTCTTTCTTAAAGCCATCCCAAAAGGCTTGATTAATTTTCTTTCGCTCCTCTTTAGGCAGCATTATCCGTTTCCTTTGGCGTAATCGGCTAAAAATTGTTGTAAACCTAAATCGGTCAATGGGTGCTTTGCTAATGCTTTAATTGCACTTAAAGGTCCTGTCATTACATCGGCACCGATGGTGGCACAATGTATAATATGCATTGGATGCCGAACCGATGCAGCCAATATTTGGGTTTCAAATTGATAGTTGTCGTAAATGGTTCGAATTTGTTCTATAAGCTGTAACCCGTCGGTCGAAACATCGTCCAAGCGACCTAAGAAGGGGGAAATATACGTGGCGCCTGCTTTTGCAGCTAGCAAGGCTTGACCGGGAGTAAACAGCAAGGTGCAATTGGTCGGTATGCCTTGGCTTGAAAAGTGTTTTATCGCTTTGATTCCTTCAAGGATCATTGGAACTTTTACGACAATGTTTGGGTGCAATGCCGCAAGAGCTTCCCCTTCCCGAATAATACCATCCACATCGGTGGCAATTACTTCGGCGCTAACAGGACCATCAACAATTGAACAAATATTTACATAATGGTTTAAGATGTTATTGGTGCCCGTAATTCCTTCCTTTGCCATCAATGACGGATTCGTCGTGACGCCGTCCAAAATACCCATATCGTGGGCCTCTTTTATTTCGGCAAGATTCGCCGTATCGATAAAAAATTTCATGGTTATTTTCGTTTATTATTTTTTTGCATCTCTATGGATTTCTTTTGCATTTCCTCCAACCGCTCTTGAAACTTAGATTTCTTTTTTGGGGTGACCTTGGCCTTTGCCATCCGTTCTTCCATTTTAATTTTCAATTTGTCTTCATCTACAAAAAATCGTTTGATTACAACCATTATGATGATTGAAATGAGCGTTGAAATAAAATAGTAGTAGCTCAATCCAGAGGAGAAATCATTAAAGAAAAAGATCATTAACACGGGAAAAATATACATAATGACCCTCATATCAGGCATACCGGGTTGTTTGGGTTGTTGCATGTTTCCGGAGTTCATATACGTATACCACAAGGTGGTTGCCGCCATGAGTAAGGTGAACAAACTTACGTGATCACCATATCCCCATACATGAAAACCAAAATCCCAAATGGAATCATACGATGAAAGATCTTCCGCCCACAAAAAAGGTTGTTGTCTCAACTCGAAAGCCGCTGGGAAGAATCGAAAAACCGCAAGGAGGATGGGCATCTGAATCAACATGGGCAAACAACCCGCCAAGGGGCTTGCTCCCGAGTCTTTGTACAAGCTCATCATTTCCGTTTGCTTTTTCAAAGCATCTTCCTTGTTAGGATATTTCTCATTAAGTTGTTCGATTTCAGGTTTTAAAATTCTCATTTTAACCGAGGAAACAAACATTTTCCATTGAATGGGCATTAGAATTAACTTCAATACAATCGTCAACAAAAGAATGGCGATTCCAACCCCAATACCATTGGAGACGATTAAGTTAAATATAGGCTGAACCGCGTACAAGTTAATCCATCGGAAAAGCCCCCATCCATAATTGAGAATATCGTCATAATTCGCGTTGTAAGCACTTAGGGTTTTGTAATCGTTCTCACCGAAGTACCATGAAAACGAAGCTTTATTTTGATTAAACTGTAGTCCCAGGGAACTTTTCATCGCCTTAATGTGCGTGGTATCTTTTGCTTGTCCTTCCGAAAAGTTTTTAATATCGAACGATGAGTTTTGGGTGAATCCTTGTTTCGGATGTAAAATAGCGGAGAAGTAACTCTGCTTATATGCCACCCAATTCAGTACCTCTTCCGCCTTCGCATCGTCGTCGCTCGTTTCACTTAGGTAGTCAATTCCCGATTCTTTCTGCTCATAACAGATGGTTGTGATCCTTCGCTGTTCGGACATTTTGCGTTCCGTTTTACGGAAACTTAAGGCCCAATCCAAGTTGGCGTTTTCTAATTCATTGGCGTCAAAACCAGGAAAAGAAAGGTCGTAGGACAAGCGATTTGCCTCGTTGAGGGCGTATGAAATACGAATAGCCTTCTTGTCGGAAACCGGATAGGTAAAAACCACCTGGTTGGGCAATTCTTCCACGTTGAAATACAAATTCTGGGTTGTTTTAACGGCATTGCTGTTTTTCAACGTCACATAATTGGTTGCATCTCCAGCATCAAACAAGCACAATGGCTCCTTTTTATTTGACTTAAATGCTTCGTAGGATTTATGTTTCTTTAAGAAGACACCTTGAACTATAGCGCCTTTGGAATTAAAATCGATGCGCAAATTTTGGTTTTCAAGACGAACCACTTTCGCAACGGTTGGAGCGATATTCGTCGCGCTATCCTTTTTCCCCGTATCCACTTTTGGCCTATTTACCGTGGAGGAATTCGACGCATTCGTGGTGGCTGGCGGTTTCGTATTTGTTGCGCTTTGACTTTTCCTTTGCTGTTCTTTTGCCTGCTGAATGTCTTCATCGGTAGGACGATTCATCACAGTAAAAACCGTTAATAATAGACCGATAAGGATCAAACCAATGGTAGTATTTCTATCCATGCTTATTTTTTATTGTTTAATGCCGCCTCGATGAACCCAACGAATAAAGGATGTGGGTTTACGACGGTGCTTTTATATTCTGGGTGAAACTGAACCCCAACAAACCAAGGATGAGTGGGGATTTCGACAACTTCGACAAGCGAAGTTTCTGGATTTTTTCCAGTAGCAATCATACCCGCTTTTTCAAATTCTTCTGTATATTTTCCATTAAATTCAAAGCGATGACGGTGTCTTTCGCTTACCTGGTCTGCATTATAGGCTTTGTAAATTTTAGAATTCGGTTTAAGTTTGCACGCATACGCACCCAATCTCATGGTTCCTCCAAGCAGTTTTAAGTGCTTCTGTTCCTCCATCATGGATATGACAGGGTAGGGGGTTTCGGGATCAATTTCCATGGTGTGTGCGTCTGAATAGCCCAATACGTTCCGGGCAAATTCGATCACCGCGCATTGCATACCCAAGCAAATTCCAAAGAAAGGAATGTTCTGGGTGCGTGCAAACCGAACGGCCTCCATTTTTCCGGCAATTCCTCTTGATCCGAAGCCAGGTGCAACTAGGATCCCATTCATTTCACCTAGAACACTGGCAACGTTTGCCTCTGTGAGGTTATCCGATTGTATCCAATGTACTTTTACTTTTGCGTCGTTGCTAACCCCAGCATGAATAATTGCCTCAGAAATGGATTTGTAAGCATCTTTTAATTCAACATACTTGCCAACAAGGGCAATGTCAATAGTAGTTTTAGGGTTTTTCAGCTTATCTAAGAAATCTTTCCATTCGGTAAGATCGGGGGTTTGCTTTTTCGACAATCCTAATTTGTCCAAAACCACAACGTCCAATTCTTCCGCTTGCATCAGTAAGGGTACGTCATAAATGGTAGAAGCATCTTTGGCTTCAATTACCGCATTGATAGAAACGTTTGTAAAGCGAGCTATTTTCTTTCTAAGACCCAAATCCAATGGATGCTCTGTTCTACAACATAAGATGTCAGGCTGAACACCCAGTTCCAAAAGCGCTTTTACGCTATGTTGGGTTGGTTTCGTTTTTAATTCACCAGCTGCCGAAAGATAGGGGATCAACGTGAGGTGAATAACGATACAATCGTCTTCTAATTCCCACATCATCTGACGAACTGCTTCCACATAGGGGAGGGATTCGATATCTCCAACGGTACCTCCAATTTCTGTGATAACAATATCAAAATCGTTCTTTTCGGCTAATTCTTGGATACGGTCTTTAATTTCATCGGTAATGTGCGGAATGACCTGAACCGTTTTTCCTAAAAAATCACCACGGCGCTCTTTTTCAATAACATTTTTGTAAATCCTTCCTGTGGTAATGTTGTTTGCTTGCGAGGTAGGGGAGTTGAGGAAACGTTCGTAATGGCCTAAATCCAAGTCGGTTTCTGCGCCGTCATCGGTGACAAAACACTCGCCGTGCTCGTATGGATTAAGGGTTCCTGGGTCGATGTTAATGTAAGGATCTAGCTTTTGAATGGTCACCGCATAACCTCGTGCTTGCAATAATTTAGCGAGGGAAGCAGAGACAATACCTTTACCTAGTGATGAAGTGACACCCCCAGTTACAAAAATATACTTGGTTGATTTAGACATAAACGCAACTACGGGGTACAAAATTAAAAGAAGAAAACGATTCTCACGAAAAAAAAACGAAAAACTATTCACGTGTTTTCCACGGGTTATAAACCGTTTCATGATCCGGCCTATCCGCATCAAGTTCTCGAAGGGGTTCAACCAAGGCAAGCGATTGGTGGCATTCCTTCGGCAGCGCTTGGTAAAGCGAGGTTCCTTGCGTTTTCCATGCCACTTGATCCTCGGTTAAAGGACGAATTACTTTACCCGGATTTCCGGCGAAAAGCACTTGATCGGGAACACATTCATATGATTTTACCAAGGTTAAAGCGCCAATAATACTGTTTTCACCAACAATCGCTCCATCAAGAACCACAGCGTTCATACCCACCAGACAGTTTTTTTTCAGGGTGGCGCCATGCACAACCGCACCATGACCTACGTGGGCACCTTCTTCAAACACAATGTGTTTACCCGGGAACATGTGAACGGTACAATTTTCTTGAACATTACATCCATGGGAAAGGGTGATTCGTCCCCAGTCACCACGTATCACAGCATTGGGACCGATGTAACAATCTTTACCAATGATAACATCGCCGATAATGGTTGCTGTTTCGTGTACAAACGAGGAGGAATCAATAACTGGAATAAAACCGTTAAAAGCGTATACTGGCATAACTAGCGTTCGAAGGTAACCAAATTTATTTGCTTAATTTTACCGAAAGAACAAATTTTATGAGAAAAATAGTATTACTAATCGCCCTGAGCATCTCGTTTATTGGATGTTCACAAACAAAAATTGATAAGGTAAAATTTACCTCTTTAATGAAAAATCAAAATACCAAAATACTTGACGTAAGAACGCCGAGCGAATTTGCAGATGGACACATTCAAGGGGCGGTGAATATTAATTATTTTTCGGATCAATTTCTATCGATCTGTGAGAAAAAAATTCCGAAGAATGCTACGGTTCTTGTTTATTGCGCCGCTGGAGGGCGTAGCGAACAAGCGTGCCGATTATTGAAGAAAGCAGGTTACCAAGTTCTCTACGATTTAAAGGGGGGATACGATGCGTGGTAATTCGTTTCGTCAGCCAAACTCCTATTTAACATAATATTAATTATAAAACAATAGGGTGATGCCAAATGAACGCAATGGTCATTAAATCGTTTAATACGTTTTGGTATCGCTAGAGCTATGAGTCCAAACACAAAACGCCCCTTTACCGATGAGCAAACGTTAAAAGAACTTCAGTTTTTTGAAGTTCTCAATTACTTGAAAACATTTGCCGTCAGTGAATCGGCGCAAAATAAAATAAGCAAAATACAACCGAGCAATTCCTTCAAGAATCTTCGAATTGATTTGTTGAGAACTAAGGAACGCTTGGATATTTTACAAAGACGCATGGCTTTTCCAGCCTTAAGTTATGAAGAACTCATTAACGAAATAATGTTCCTTGGAAAAGATGATGGCGTCCTCACCTTAGAAGGTTTTATACGTATTTATTCAGCCAGTGCATTAATCAACAGCTATCTGGATTTTTTTGACCATAACCCACGGTTCACCGAATTAATTAAGCTTTTTGAGTCCTGCTATCTCACCCTCGACATTAATGCTTCCATTGAAAAGATAATTGACGTTCGACAGACGAAAAATATAAAGGATGACGCAACACCAGCCTTAGCTAAAATACGTCACGACATTCGTCAGATCCGACAAAAGATCAACCGTAATTTTGATCGAGAACTTCGAAGGTTGTTAAAAGAAGGATTTTTGGCTGAAACCCATGAATCTTTTGTCGCCAATCGACGCGTGCTGTCTGTTCAGTCTACCTATAAACGTCGAGTACCTGGCAGCATTCTAGGAACCAGTAAAACCGGTAGCCTTACGTTTATTGAACCCAAAGTAAACGAACCATTGAGCTATGAACTTGATTGCCTTTTGGACGATGAGCGCTCCGAAATGTACCGCATTCTCAAAGGATTAACCCATACCATTCGACATTACCTTCCCTTGATTGAGGCTTATCAAAACACCTTGGTTTCTTTTGATATAATCAACGCCAAAGCGCGCATGGCGGCGAACATGGAGGCCATCCTGCCCTCTTTGCAAAACACCCATACACTGGATTTGAAAAACGCTTTTCATCCTTTGCTGCGAAGCCACAACGATAGCCTACAGAAAAAGACTATTCCGCAGCAATTGCGCTTGAACGAAGCGTGTCGAATGTTGGTGATTTCTGGGCCGAATGCAGGCGGTAAGAGCTTAACCCTGAAAACTTTTGGACTTTTACAGTCCATGCTACAAGCGGGTATGCTAATTCCGGTTCATCCCGATTCAACTGCCTGTTTTTTTGATCAGTTATATTCAGACATAGGAGATAATCAATCTATTGAAAATGAATTAAGTACGTATTCTTATCGCTTAAAAAGAATGAAGTACTTTTTGCAGATTTTTGACGCAAAATCCATCTTACTCTTGGATGAATTTGGTTCGGGTTCCGATCCTGAATTAGGTGCTGCCTTAGCAGAGGTCTTTTTCAACCGATTGGCCGAGAAAAATGGTTTTGCCATTCTAACAACACACTATTCATCGATTAAGAACCGTGCGACGGAAATGGAAGGCGCAATGAACGGTGCAATGCGTTTTGATGTGTCAAGTTTAGCTCCGCTATACGAACTAGAACTCGGTTTACCAGGCAGCTCTTTTACGTTTGAGGTGGCCCAAAAAATGGGCATAGACAAGCAAAGCATAACAGAGGCAAAGAAAAGACTGGGTGCTGATGCAAAGGCTTTAAACGGATTGCTTGGCACGTTGCAACAGGATAAAAGATACCTTCAGAAAATGACGGATGAGTATAGAAATGCTCAGGAAAGGATGCAGGAGGAATTGGAAGAATTGAAGGCCCAAAAAGAAGCTTACAACCAGAAGGCAAAGCAATTAAGGATTCAAAACGATGAGCAAACCAAATGGATTACGCTCGGTCAACGTTTCGAAAAATATCTGGAGCGTTTTAATCCAAACCCCAAAAAACGGTTGGAGAACGATGGTTTATTCGACGACATCCGCAGCTTTTTTATTAAATCAAAAACGAAACCCAAGAACCATTCAAAGAAAGCAGCGAAAGGTCCGAAGGAAACAAATAAAAAGCCGCTTGTGATCATTCAAATAGGTCAAAAGGTTCGAATTTCAGGGTCAAAACAAACGGGTATAGTAGATTCCATTCATAAAAACACAGCAAATGTTCTCGTAAATTCTATGAAAATTTCTGTTCCAATCGATAAAATAACAATCTTGTAAAATGACCGGTTTACCACCCCTTTGTTATTTAAATTCAAACGATGGAACATCCCTTCTAGGATTTGGCACAGGACCTTCCTTTGAGCTTAATCATCTGGAGGATTTACCAAAATTAGATCGTTTTATAGAGCAACATCGTGGCTCCTACCTTTTCGGCTACCTTTCTTATTCGCTTAAAAACCACGTTGATCAATTGCCCCTCTCCCCTTCCCACCGTCTACCGCTAGCGTATTTCTGGGTGCCTGAAACAACAGCCTTAATGAACGGAGAACGCCTTACTTTTTCCTCTGGAAAACCTTCCGTTCCCTTGGAACAATTTCTATCAAAATTAAAAACTTCAAAACGTATAATTCTTCCTCCTTTAAAAGCCAGAACGAATAAAGCAAGGTATTTAGACCACGTTAGAAAGATCCAAGAGAGAATACAATTAGGAGCGCTATACGAAACGAATTATTGCCAGGAGTTTTATTTGGAAAACGTTCTTATATCAAGTCCGGAGGATTTATTTTTTCATGTAAATGAATCAACCAAAGCGCCCTTTTCGGCCTTGATGGTTACGGAGGATGTTTGGGTTGCATGTGGCAGTCCAGAGCGGTTCTTAAAAAAAACGGGACAGCAGGTAATTTCTCAACCCATAAAAGGTACCGCGCCGCGGTCAAGTGAGCCACTGGAAGATATTGCACACTTGGAGGCGCTAAGGAATTCTAAAAAAGAGTGTTCGGAAAACGTAATGATCGTCGACTTGGTACGCAATGATTTGTCACGAATCGCATTACCCAATAGCGTATCGGTTGATGAATTATTCGGAGCATACAGTTTTAAAACGGTTCATCACTTGATTTCAACCATTTCCTGCTCGGTTGATCCCGACCTTCCCTTTTCAGAACTTATCCAAGCCACCTTTCCCATGGGCTCAATGACCGGAGCACCCAAACGAAATGCTTTACGCTTGATGGAAGAACTGGAGGATTTTAATCGAGAAATTTATTCTGGAAGCATTGGATATATCAATCCAGACGGGGGATTCGACTTTAACGTGGTTATTCGTTCATTGAATTATTTTCCAAAGGAAAAATACCTTCAGTGTGGCGTTGGAAGTGCCATTACCATTTCAGCCAAACCAGAACAGGAATTTGAAGAATGCCTGATAAAAATTAATCGCTTGGTAAAAACGGTTTACGATGATTGATTTAAGCTCTTGCCTTTCTCGTAATCCCGCCAAAACGTATATACTTGCCTGCAGTTCAGGCTTGGATTCTATGGTATTGTTGCATTGTTTTAAATCGCAAGGCTTCCCCTTTTCCGTGGCCCACGTCAATTATCAATTGCGAGAGGAAGAAAGCGATGCGGATGCTCATTTTTTAAAACAATATTGCGAAGCATCTGGAATAAAATTTCACCTAAAGTCCGTCGCATTTAAAAAACATCTTCAAGTTAATAAAGGAAATCTACAGCAAGAAGCCCGAAAACTTAGGTATCAATTTTTTAAGGAGTTAATCGCAGAAGAACCCCATTCCTTGGTGGTAACCGCACACCATTTGAACGATCAAGTTGAAACATTTCTTCTGCATTTATTAAGAAACAGTGGTATTTCAGGCCTTGCAGGAATGCCCGAAAACAATGGATGGCTTTTGCGCCCCTTTCTTTCCCTTAGGAAAATGGATTTACATGCTTATGCCATTCAAAACAACCTTTTGTGGCGAGAAGACAGTAGCAATGCCCAAAGAAAATACGCACGGAATGCACTTCGTAATAAGGTGCTTCCTGACCTCATGGATAAATTTCCTGGCCTAGAGGCTAATATTCTTTATTTACAAGGAATTTTCATGGAAGAAAATCACCATATTCAAAGGTTAGCTCAACAAACATCAACCCGTTGGATGAATGAAAAAACGATTTCCCTGGAATCGCTAAAAGGAAATCCTAACCTGATCGTAGCCTGCTTCAAAGGGTTGGACATTGAGCCTCGATTTATTCCTGCAATCCTTATTTTGTTTAAGTCTGAAAACAACAAAGGCATTTATTTTAAAACAAACCTTCATGGCATTAAAGGACTGAAAAAAAGAAATGACCAATTGGAAATTCTCTTTCATGAGCCGAACGAATTATTTCGGTTCGAAACAACCCATGTCTCGGAGTTGCCGACAACCTTTAACCTTTTGACTTGGTATATTGAAGCTTCCATGGTGTCCGCCCCATTGACCTTAACAATTGACCATAAAGAGGAAGCTATCACCCCTATTGGGTTAAGGAATCCCAAAAAAATAAACCGAATTTTAAAAGATGCTGGAATTCCGGAGGAAAAGCGCAAACAATGGCCTATTTTGCGTTTAGGGGACCAAATAATAGGTATTCCAGGTGTATGTTTAAATAAGAAATTTGCACCACGAATGGAAAAGGCGTTGTACCTTCGGATAACTTTTTTTCCATGCTAACCCCTTCCCTGCCCGACGAATTCGTTAAAGCCATACTAGAAGATTCTCCTTTTGGCGCTTCCCTTCTCACGGCATTGGATAGCACTTCACCAACTTCTATTCGCATAAATCCGCGAAAGGGAACCCCTATCGGGCTGAAGGTAACAAAGCCCGTTCCTTGGAATGAACATGGATTTTATTTAGCCGATCGACCCTCGTTTACCCTTGACCCCCTTTATCATGCTGGTGTTTATTATGCGCAAGAAGCTGCTTCCATGGTAGTTGGTGCACTCATTAAGGAACTCCCTTTGGGAGACCAAGCCATCATATTGGATGCATGTGCAGCACCCGGAGGGAAAACGTTGGCCTTGGCGGACGGGCTTCCGGCGGATAGTGTAATTGTAGCCAACGAAATCAATCGCCATCGCAGCAATATTTTAGCTGAAAACCTCAGTAAATGGGGATTGGATAACGTAATCGTGACGCAAAATTCAACCGATGCCTTCTCAACGATGGAAGGATTATTTGATGTCCTTTTAGTTGATGCACCATGCTCAGGTGAAGGTATGTTTCGAAAGGATGTAAAAGCACGGAGCGAATGGACCCCAACATCGCCTTTGGATTGCAGCATTCGACAGCAACGCATTTTAACTGACCTTACAGCTTGTCTAAAAGCTGGTGGGTTTCTTATTTATGCCACTTGTACCTTTAACCGCCAAGAGAACGAAGAACAGATTGCCTCTTTATTGGCATCGCAAACCTTCGAATTGTACCCTTGGAAAGTACCTTCAGCGTGTATTCCGGGAAGGAATGGATTAGGTCATTATTTTATTCCAGGAATTACCGAAAGCGAAGGATTGTATATAGCCTTGATGCGCAAGCGAGGAACTGCTATTCATCATCCTCCACGATTAAGCGAGGCAACAAAATCCTTTAATCTATTTCCGTTACACCTCACTCAGAACCAAACCCTTTATGAGGACTTCAGGGGGGTTCACCGGGTATCCCAAACCTTAAACACTTTTTTAAAAGGACTGAAAACCCCGCTAATGGTAAAAAAAACGGGGGTTCATGTTTGGGATAAAAACTCGATTTCTGACCTTCCACATCACGATTTATCGCTCGTTTCCGAGGTCTCAACCGAATTTCCGATCCTAGCGCTGGCTAAGGATGAGGCTCTACGGTATTTGCGTGGTGAGACCTTTCCTATCGAAAAGCATCCCAAAGGAATTTACCTTGTTACCTATGAAAAGAGGGGCCTTGGATACATCAAACACTTAGGCAATCGATTTAATAATTTATACCCAAAAGAATGGCGAATACGAATGCAACTGGGATAACAAGAGCGCAAGCAGATGAGCAACTGATTCAATACATCAGGAGTCGCGTTAACCTTACCAACGAGGAAGAAGCATTTATCCTTGAACGGTTTACGCTTCGTTTAATTGAAAAGAAGCATTTCTTTATCCAAGCGGGGGATTTGCTGTTCGAACAGGCGTTCATTGTTCAAGGTACCATGCGTGTGTATTACCTCGACATTAAATCACAAGAGCACGTTTTGTATTTTGGTTTTCAAGATTGGTGGGTTGGAGATTTAGCGAGCATTCAGGCACAAACGCCTTCGCAACTTAACGTTCAAGCCTTAGAAGACACTTGGATATTATCCTTTACCCAAAGGGGTATTGAAGAAATATTGCAATTTGTCCCTTCCATGGAGCGCATGTTTCGTATCATGGCCCAACGCACCTTGGCGGTTTTGCAAAAAAGGTTTTTCTTAACGGTTTCCGCCAGTGCAGAAGAACGCTATTTGGAATTGATAAAACGCCATCCAAATATAGAGCAATTGGTTGCACAACATCAAATTGCCTCCTATCTTGGTATTTTACCCGAATCTTTGAGCCGAATGAAACGACAGATGATTGAACAAAGGAAACAGGTTAAACCTTAAAAATTCAGATTGAATTTTGTATTTTAGCCTTCTTTAAAAATAAAATTATGCACGGTATTAAACATTACTTATTAGTCTTTACCCTCTTTGTTGGCCTTTTCGTTCGCGCGGATGAAGGAATGTGGTTTTTAATGTTCATTGATCGGTTGAACCACCGAGACATGGAGAAATTGGGATTGCAATTAACCGCTGAAGAAATTTATAGCATCAACCATTCAAGTTTAAAGGATGCGGTTGTTCAGTTCAATGGAGGTTGTACCGCAGAACTCATTTCATCCCAAGGACTCGTCCTTACGAACCATCATTGCGGTTACGATGCCATTGCGGAGCTCTCTACTCCAGAAAACGACCATCTAACCAATGGATTTTGGGCCATGAACCACTCCGAGGAGCTGAAGCCAAAATCGCTTTTTGTTCGGTTTTTTGTTCGAATGGATGACGTATCAAAAAGAATTTTAAGCAAAGTAACCAAAGACATGACCGAAGAACAGCGCGATAAAGCCATTAAAGCAGAGATTGCGGTTATTGAACAAGAGCAAAGCGAAGGTGGGAAATATGTTGTAAACGTAAGATCCTTTTTTCAAGGCAACGAGTTCTATTATTTTGTTTATCAAGATTACAAAGACGTCCGCTTAGTGGGTACGCCTCCGAATTCTATTGGGAAATTTGGGGGAGACACAGACAATTGGGAATGGCCGCGGCATACCGGAGATTTTTCAATGTTTAGAATCTATGCGGATGCCAACGGAAACCCCGCCGAGTATTCACCGAACAATATTCCACTCACCCCGAAAGTACATTTGACGGTTAACATCCAAGGAGTAAAGGAAGGAGATTTTGCAATGATTCTAGGGTACCCTGGAAGAACCAACCGTTGGTTGCCCGCTTCTGGTATTGATCAAAACGTTAAATACGCCTATCCTGCTTGGGTTGAGGCTTCAAAAACCAGTATGGACGCCATGAAACGATACATGGATGGCGATGACAAAATTCGTTTGGATTACGCCTCTAAATATGCTCGGCTTGCCAACTATTGGAAAAATCGTCAAGGAATGATTGACGCACTTTCCAAATTTGAAACGGCTAAAACAAAGGCCGCTAACGAAGCCAAATTTAATGAATGGGCTCAGAAACGAAAAAACCGAAAGGAATACGGAACTGTCGTTGCTACCATTAATAAGTATTACCAAGCCACCAATGATAAGTCAAGGCACGATAATTACTTGTCCATCCTAATGCGCAGCTCTGAGTTTGCCAATATTTCACGTACGCTAGGTGCAAAAATGTTGGAGTACCAGAAGACTGAGGACTCTAAAAAACCAGCACTTCGCGAAGCAATGTTATCAAACATTGATGAATTCTACCAATCTATTTCCATGAGCGTGGAAAAGGATATATTAATGAACGGTCTTTGGCTATACATGACGAAAGCTAATTACGCCCTCCCCGCTTCATTACAAAGTCCGGATGCAGCTTTACAAAACATGGCTACCCTACTCAAAAAATCTGCTTTTTCGGATCCTGAGCGCCTAAAAGCCTTTGTAAATGGAGAAGCTAAAATTGCGGTAGACCAAGATCCCCTGTATCTGTTTTCCAAGGAGTTAGCTACGCATCTAGCTACCATGTCACCGGAATTAATGCAATTGCAAATGGATTTTATAGCGGCCTATCGTAAGCTTGTTCAAGGCATGCGCGTTTCAAAATTAAGTCCAGTTCAATACCCCGATGCAAACAGTACCATGAGACTAACCTATGGTACCGTGAGTGCATTACCAGCAGACAAGCGAAACGATGCGCTTTACAACTATTATACGACGCTTCAAGGAACGATTAATAAGTATAAACCGAAGGACGAGGAATTTGATTTGCCACAAAGGCTTATTGAATTAAACGACAACAAGGACTTTGGGGAATATGCAGACAAAGGGGGATACATGCCTGTTAATTTTTTGACGAATAACGATATAACAGGAGGGAATTCAGGATCTCCCGTGTTAAATGGAAAAGGTGAACTTATCGGTCTTGCCTTTGATGGTAATATTGAGGCGATGGCAGGTGATGTGATTTTCGACCATAAACTTCAGAAAACAATAAACGTCGATATTCGCTACGTTTTGTTTATCATTGATAAATTCTCCGGCGCGAAACATATCGTCGACGAAATGACCATTATCCGATAATCAGCTTACTACAAAAAGAAATGAACGGGACTTTCTGATATAGGGAGTCTCGTTTTTTTATGCCTATTAATTCCCGGTTTTTGCTAACAGGGATAAGTAAAGTAATGCCTCCCCTACCTCTTTAGTCGTAATGGTCTGGTCAATGATGGCTTTGCCAATCGATTCCAAAAGCACAAAACGAATGTTTTGCTTCGCATTCTTTTTATCGTTTTTCATAAAATCGATAATTCGATTTACGGCATCCTCAGGAAAATGTACCATCGGAAAAGCTTTCAAGATGACCGTTTCAATTTCTCGGAATTCAACTTCTGACAGGCGCTTCCTCTTCCATGATATAAAACTTTCTGCAATAATTCCCAAGGCTACCGAATGACCATGCGAAAGCGAAGCACCACTCCAACTATACGATTCAATAGCGTGACCCAACGTGTGACCAAAATTCAAAAGCTTCCGCAAGTTTTTTTCCTTCGGGTCCTTTTCTACGATCGTTTTTTTTATTTCGATCGATCGCCATAGGTTTTTTGGAGCAATTAAATCCAATTCATTATCGATCCGTTTTAAATCGTTCCAGTAATTTACATCAAATATAAGAGCGTGTTTAATCATTTCAGCGAAGCCATTGAACACTTCTTCCTCGGGTAAGGTTTCCAGAAACTGGGGATCAATAAAAATTGCTTTTGGTGGACTGAAGGTCCCAATACTGTTTTTAACCTCTTGTAAATTAACCCCGTTTTTTCCACCCATTGATGCGTCTACCATGGCCATTAGTGAAGTTGGAAGAAAGATAAAATCCATACCGCGCTTGTACAAGGTTGCGATAAATCCACCCATATCGGTAACAAGCCCCCCTCCCAGTACGAGAAGCAGATCATGCCTATCGATTTTGTATTCTAACAGGGCTGACCATACTTGGAAACAAACCTCTAACGATTTATTTTCCTCCCCTGCGGGAAGAACAACGACTTCGGCCTTTTCTAATGCTGGAAAGCCGTGAATCAAATTCTCCAAACAACATTCGTGGGTGTTTTCATCAACTAAAATAATCTTGCGATGGTCTGAATATGAATCCAGTAGTTTGTCCAGTCCCGATGTAATTAGCGGACCCAAATGTACGAGGGTACCATCAAATGTAAGGTTCATTATTTCAAAGGTAAAGAAGTTTATGGCTTAGCTTGTAAAAAAGAATTAATTTTGTCTATGCTTGATTTTTCAAACACCGAGGTAGCTTTTCAATCTAAATCGGATCGGGATTTAAAGCGGGCAAACCTCCTGTTTAAAGTCATTGCCTCCCCTAGGGTAGTAACGTTTGGAAAATGGGCTACTTCTATTGCTTTGGCCTTACGGCTTCCTATTTCTGGCCTCATCAAAGCAACTATTTTTAAACAGTTTTGTGGCGGTGAGCGAATCGAAGATTGTGTGCCGCGAATTAATGAACTTGGTGCTTTTGGTGTTGGAACCATTTTAGATTATTCGGTAGAAGGAAAAACCTCGGATGAGGACTTCGAACATACCACCAAAATTATTTTGTCGACCATCCATATGGCGGCAGAATCGAAGCATATTCCTTTTGCTGTATTCAAAGTCTCGGGCATTGGTCGCTTTGATTTGCTCGAAAAAGCATCGGAAACGGACCCAAATCCCGATGAGCTAACACAAATAGAAATCGCAGCGGTTAAATCACGCTTTGAGCGAATTTGCGATGCGGCTGCGACGCATGGCGTACGACTGTTTATTGATGCTGAGGAAACTTGGATACAGCCAGTACTCGACAATTGGACCTTCGAGATGATGTTGAAGTATAATTCTACCAAGGCCATCATTTACAATACCGTTCAAATGTATCGCCATGATCGATTGGCCTTTTTGAAAGATCAGTATGAATTGGCAAAATCTCACGGATTCATCTATGGCGTTAAATTAGTCCGCGGAGCCTACATGGAGAAGGAACGGGAGCGAGCACAAGCTCTGGGCTACCCCTCACCGATTCAACCGGATAAAGCATCCACAGATCGCGACTACAATGAGGCCTTGCGTTTTATGGTAGATCATCACGCGCATTTTGCACTGTGTGCCGGCTCACATAACGAAGATAGCTCGATGTTGTTAACGCAATTAATGGCAGAGAAAAACCTAGAAAACTCCCATGAGAAGTACTTTTTTGCGCAGCTTTTAGGCATGAGTGACCACATCTCATTCAACTTGGCAAATGCAGGCTATAACGTAGCGAAATACGTTCCCTTTGGGCCGGTGAAAGAAGTGCTACCCTACCTGTTGCGACGCGCTGACGAGAATACCTCGGTTGCTGGTCAAACCGGACGTGAATTGGGGTTAATTAGCGCGGAGGTTATGCGAAGAAAAGGGAAGTGCTGAATTTATTTCCGATAAATTTATTTGCTTCCATTCTAGCTGTTTTCTACCAGTTGTATTTTTTCTTCCGTTAACCCATACAAATCTTAAGTCGGTTTGGGTTATTCGAGACTGAGTGTATTTTTCTCGATTCGTTCTTTTGCCTCTATGAGTAACTGGTGCAATTTTGCTTCTAATTCTATTTTCGGAGGCATCACAGTCCAATATTCCGCCACCATGATTCCATCTTTATGCATTTCAAGGAGTTCTACCTGTTCTTTATTGCTTTCGGCGCAAAGAATTAAACCAATGGGTTCATTTTCACCTTCGTGTTTTTCGTATTTATTGAGCCATTTTAAATACAATTCCATTTGTCCTTTATGACTTGCATCGAATTTTCCTAATTTCAATTCGATGGCCACCAATCGTTTGAGGGTACGGTTGTAAAATAATAAGTCCAAGTAGAAGTCATCTCCGTCGATAATAATTCGTTTTTGCCTTTCCATAAAAGCAAAACCTTTTCCTAATTCCAATATAAATGATTCTAATTCTCGGAGAATTGACTTTTCCAAATCATTTTCTAAGTAGGTGTTTTTGAGATTAAGAAAATCCAAGAGATAAGGATCTTTAAACGTGTTCAGTAAAGAGGGTTGACTTGCCGAAAGTTGCATATTGGCAATTTCATTTCGCTCAAATGCTTTTCGTTCAATTTGATTTCTAAATTCTCGTTTACCCCAATTATTTTCAATGGCATTTTGGGCATAATATATTTTTGATTCGAATGATTTTAAAGGGATTAGTATTAAAAAATGTGACCAAGTTAATTGTCGCGCCAGTGGAACGACAATTTCAAAATCTGGGAATGCAATGGAGAACTGCATCATCCTCCTAAGATTCTTCTCAGCAAAATTTCGACCGTATTTCAATTCTAATTGAGCTGAAACCGTGGTAATTATCTGCCTTCCATATTGTGCACGGTCATTTTTTAAAATTTCATCATTAACACGTTTCCCCACTTGCCAAAACAACATGGTTAAAGCACTATTCGCTGTTTTGAAAACCTGTTGTTTGCTCTCCTCAATAAGCAAAGATATTTCTTGAACCAAATCAGGCATCTTGTATTTTTCGTGTTCTTGCATGCTGTTTTCCTCTTTCTAAATTAAGAATTCTCAATAATTTGTAATTCCTCTACCGTCGACCCATACCACTCACACACAAGATGATTTATTTCCTTTAAATAACTTTTTTGATCTAAATCAATCCATTTTTCAAGGTTCTTATTGATTTCAATCTTGGCAAAATGAGTTTCGATGTAGGAAGGAAGCTTTTGAAGTAGGCAATACGGGTTTGGGCATTACAAAAGAACTACCCTTGATTTGTGGATATATCCTTTCAGGTATTGTCCGTTGTATTCAAAATCCACCTTAAGCCAATTCGGATCGGTACAAGGATAGAAGTAAAAACATTCCTCCTCAATGTAGTCTGGTTCTAATACCCCTACAACCTCCGATTTCACGTTCATTTGGGAACGAACATTTACATAACCATCAGGGTCAATAATTCTACCCACCTTTGGAAGGGTAATCGTCCGCGTCGTTTTTGGGGTTCCTTCGGGATTAATACCCCTTATGACCCAGTCGGTGCAAGAATAATTAAAAGAGCCTTCGTTGCACAAATGCTTCATATAAATTAAATCTATCACCAATCGTTTTCCTTTGTAATCATCGAGTCCTTCGAGCGGCAACCCTTCATAAAAATCCGGAAGATCAACGGTTTGGTTATAGCTAAACGAAACCATTTTTCCATTCTGTGGGTTCGTAAAAAGGAAACCTGGAATTTGGCTTTCGAAATCATACCCTTTAAAAACATAGGTAGTGCGCATGGTTTGTCCCTGGGATTGGGCAAAAGACACTGAGGAAAGGGTTAGTGAAATGCTCAAGAAAAGAAAGGCTCTGAAGATCATATACATGTTGGTTTGGTTAGTCTTTAGAAATTAGGTCAAATGGAAAAAACAATTTTTGAAAATATTAAATCAGTATTTTTCGCAACAATATTCTGAACAATAATCTCCACGACATTTTATACCAGTGATACAAGCCTCTTTGCAACCACCAACACTACTATGCTCCCAACCACAACAAAATTCTTTTTGACATGATTTTCTTTTACAAATTAATTTCCCCGAAGTTGAACTTGCTCCAATAAGACTTGAAATAAGTGCCAATTCTTCACGTGATAAGCCTTGATTTGTATTAACACTGTTTACAAACCTAATTCTAGAATTATGTACATAACCTTGAACGCCTGCCTTAGTTAAAACAGAATACCAATTACTAGAACTTGAAGGGATAACATAAAACACTTCATTTTCATATATTCTGGCAACTATTGAATATTCCACTGACTTGCCTTGACGAACGTTCGTATACCCATCTGGGTCACTTATTACGGCTTTTCTATAGGCACTTGATGATTGACCAAGAATCGAAGTTTGAACAAAAAACCATCCAATTATAATTATTAATATTTTTCTCATTGTCTGTTTTTAAAATGCTTGGGGCTTTTAAAAGAAAAAGAAAAAATACAACGCGGCGTCTTCTCCTCGCACTCCTTCATAATAACCGATGGTATTTCCAGAGCTATTTTTAACGCGACCGTTATCAATATACCCGATGGTATTTCCTGAACTGTTTTTTACTCGGCCGTTTTCGATGTAGCCAATGGTGTTCCCTGAGCTGTTCTTCACCCGTCCGTTATCGCAATAGCCAATGGTATTTCCAGAACTGTTTTTCACGCGACCATTTTCGATATAACCGACGGTGTTTCCTGAGCTGTTTTTCACCCGACCGCTTTCAATGTATCCGATGGTATTTCCTGAACTGTTTTTTAATCGTTGGGCATGGTTTACTCCAATTCCTAGAAGCAAAACCGCAAATAATAGGTTTTTTTTCATTTTGGTTTGTTTTTGGTTATGTTTTTTTGAAAGGACACCCAACGTAAACAAGGCTACATCGAAACGTTACCTTTTCTTGTGACCCAAAGATACACAAATGACTTATCGTAATCGTTACTATTTTGTTAAATCCATTGAAGAGATGACGGTTTTGATGGCTTGATGACCATAAATCTTTTTATCGTATCGCCTTCGACTATTTTTTGTATAAAATAAATACAGCACTTCCTATAAGCAAGAGCGATAGGATCAAGGCGAACCAAGAAAATGTAAAAAAAATAATTCCCAGAATAAGAAATATACCCGCGCCCAATAACCCTAATTCGTATTGTTTCGCAGTTTCAGGATCTTTTTCGTAGCCATACCCCAATAATCCTATACCCAACAATAAAAACACCCAATTAAAATGATAATTAACGGATAATTGATACAAAAAAATGGCAATCGAAATGACCCCAAAAAACAGGGATGGAAATTCTTGTTTCACCTGATCAACGGTTGTTTCTGCCTCTTTGGGAATAACCATTTGCCCTTTACTATTTTGTACCGTTACGTCAGAAACAAGGGGCGAGCCTTTGAGGACAGAACCCGTTGATTCACAATAATTGCAGGGACCAAAAGCATCTACAGCCATTGATAGACGCTGTATATCGTTATGATCTACATGCCCCTTACCCATACACCTTGGACATAACATCTGACCATTTTGAGATTCGGTGATTGTAAGCAATTGTTCCAGTAAATCCCTTTGACTATTGGTGTTTTCAAGAATAACTGAGGTGTTTCGCTCTATATCAATAAACAACTTAATTTGTTGAGCGATTGCCTGAAATAAAATGAACAGTACAATACCCCAAAAAATAATCACACCCGCATTTACAAGGAGAAAAGCATCTATTAGGTTGCGAGCAAAAACCAAAAATTCGTTCCCGTTTAAGGTATTGTTTTTTGATATTTCGACTAAAATTGCAATTTCAATGATTGCAACCCCAAGAAAAAGAAATCCAACAAACGAAATTACCCATGCCACAATTTTTAAGCTTGTATACTTATTCATTTGATTATGATTTATGGATTAATGCTCTACTAATGAATGAAAAACCGAAGGGCATTGGTTGAAAATAATTTTACCCATTAAGGGCATTTAATTTTAACCCCATTGTTGTTGTAACATTCACATTCAATGGACTTACCACTTTCATCCCAACATTTTTTTGAAAGCAATATACCCCGATTATACCTTTCAATACATTGCAGTTGACCATTTTCATACCATCTCTGTTGAACGCCATCGTATTGGCCAAAATAATATGAATTTTCAGAAGATGGCTTGCCATCAGCACGGTAAAAAATGTGTTTACCATGGCTTAGACCGTGCAAGTAATTTTGACTATCTATTATTGTTTCTTTCCCATCGGGGTCTATACGAATTCCTTGAGAAGCAACAAGTTGACCGTTTTCAAATTGAGCCTCCCTTATTGAACTACCAAAAAATCTACTTATTACTTTTCCTTGACTGCTTTCAACATTCAATCCGTTTTCATAATTCTCTGTTATTGTACGTTTTGTTTCTGGATCCACATAAGAAATTTGACCGTTACCATTTTTTAAGTTCACCTCATATAACAAAGTGCCATCTGCAGAAAAACGACATTGCATTCCTTTTCTTAACCCCTCCTTGTCGTGTGAAATTTCCATTATTTTACCGTCTTCGTACCAAGAGGTGAACCGCCCGTTTCGTTTACCTTCACTATACATGGTTTGGTAACTTTTTCTTGAATTTTCATACCATCCAACATATTCTCCATGGAGTTCACCATCTTTGTAGCCTTCACTCGATGAAAGCGTTCCGTTTTTATAATAATATTTGCTTACACCATTCCTTATTCCGTTGATATAATAACATTCGCTTGATATACTTCCGTCATCATGATAGTCCAAAACAAAACCGGTTACGGGTAAATTATTTTTAGTTAAGATTCTAATATCCCCAAAATAATAGGTTTCATTGGATCGAAATTTATTTTCTTGCGATGCCGACATTTGATAATTAACGCTATTGGGATTTTTAGGCTTCCCATCACAGGCGCCCAAAACCGTTATCAAAAGATAAAAAGCTACATTTGAAAATCTCATAAAGTTTTTTTAATACTTGTGTTTCACCATAAAATTAATGAATTAATTTATCTTATTGTTTCTACTTGATTTTTACCAAACGAAAGATATATTCATTAACCATCAAAAAATAAAATCCGGCAGGCAAGGTGGTCATCGAAATCGTACCGTTTTCTACGGTTCCTTCCTGCCTAACCCGGCCTTGCGAATCAATGATTTGGTAGGGTGTTTTAATAGGAGTACCCGTCACATGGAGAAGCTCATGGACAGGATTCGGATATATCCGTAGCTCAGAAATTTCCTTAATCGCTGCATAAAAGTCTTCGCTTCCGCAGGCGCCTGCAAACAGATCGTTCGCTTCATACCGGTCCGTTGCCGGCACGCTTGCCGTATTCATGGCACTGGGCAAGCCAATCGTCCCCCATTGGTACTCCTGAACAAAGGCAGGTTTCGTCAGGTAATGATAGCTGATGTCCGCTAAGGCCGAGGTTCCGGCAGGCGCTACCGTTCCTTTGTTGTTGTTGCCATAGGTCAATTGATCATTTCCCTGAATGCTGTAATTTACGGCACTGTATGGGAAACTGGTATTTGGGATTTCGTTTCCAATAAAATTCTGTGAAGGACTGGTATTGTCGGAAAAGAAAATACCATACAAGGAAGCTCGATTTCTTAAAAAGGTATTATACGGGCCATTCGCCCCATGGGAATTATCAATCACAATGTTCTGCACATCATTTTGCTCGAATAAATTGGCATACACATAATTACCGTGTAAAACCAACTCCCCTGCCGAGTTTCCTGCCAAAAGCGGATTTGAATTTGTCCAATATGGATCCAAGGAATGGTTAAATGCAGTCACGTTTCCATTCGATCCTGCTTGAAGCAATACGCTGTGCCTTAAGTGTTTAAATATATTATTCTCAATCAAACATTCATTGGTTGTGAAGTGCATTACCACCCCATATCCCCTGCCGCCGCCGCCGTATTCAAAAGCATCATAGAAATACGATTTCTCCACCTTACTGTTCGATACGCCCTCAAACTCTACATGGGCAAAGGTGGTTTTATTCGACTCGATGCCACTGACCCAACAGTTTTCTGCATACGTGAAGTGAATGCTACTCGCCTGCTCAGGTGCGGTATTATCCATCCGTTCAATCGAAAAACACTGCAATCCAATGTTTCGTTTCATAAGAATCCGCTTCACCTTGGGTTGACGATTCAACACATAATCCATGCGAAGCTCAGAATGCAACCATAGCGTATCTCCAGCAATACCCGCAATTTTCACAAGCTGTCCCACGCTTCCTTGTGCCCAACTGGAAAAGACCAAATCGGCATCCTGTTGAATGATCTTAATCCAATCTCCAGCCTGAAACGGTGCTGTGTTCGAAACCACCAAAAAAGATGTGCCCTTGAGGCCTTGAACCATC
>CAIJTF010000075.1 GCA_903823565.1 uncultured Flavobacteriales bacterium | reverse complement strand
CCAATTTTATCCGCATTTACCTGAAAGTTAACTTGTTTAAAGGCGAGTTCATCGTTCGCATACGTAATGGCCTTTGTACCTAGCGTTTTTCCTCCACTGCTCAAAGTCACAATTACCGTTTGGTTTTTTATTTTAATGGCCTCAATATCCACTTCAATCGGGAATTGGTCCTTTAGGAAAACAACATCGTTGTAGTAAAGATTTACAATTTGTTGATCCTTTTTAGGTATGGTATCACCGATACCTAGGGTGTAAATGGGCGTTAGGCTAATTTTCCCTGCAGCATACATCGGACTTTCTCCAGTATTAAAATTTCCATCGGAAACCAATAAAATAGCCCCAATGTTCCGGTTTAGGTATTGTTCCGCAAGGTGATTGAAGACGGATTCCAGATTGGTTTTTTGTTCGGTAAATGAAAGCGTTGAACCTTCTTTAATTTGTTCACCTACCGTGTAAAACGAGAGCTCATATCCTTCTTTGAAGGCTGCTTTGTTTTTACCGATAAAGGCATTGATCTGTTGCGTAAGTTTTTTTCGCTCCAGGTGATTGGTCATGGAGCTTGAATTATCTACCACCACAACGATAATGGGTTTTTCAGTGCGCTTTTCATCCTTTACAATGGTAAAATCCAGAATGAGTAAGGCTACAAAAAAGAGACCCAGGGTACGAAGCACGGGTAGCGCAATGCGCAACGCTTTTCCTTGGCTACTTAGCCATTCATTTTTTCTATAAAAATACCAGGAAAGCAACGCAGAAGCAATGAAGCAAGGTATGCACCAATAAAGGCTTACTTCTGTTAAAATTCGCATTCCACAAAAATATAAATTCGCAAGGACTCTTCCTATTTTAGTAGTTTAAAACAGATTTATTAAATACCTTCGCAAAAATTTTATACCATGGTTAAAAACGTATATATTGTCTCAGCCGTTCGCACGCCAATGGGCTCTTTTTTAGGAGCCTTTTCCGATGTTTCAGCTACCCAATTAGGGGCTATTGCAATCCGTGCTGCCCTTGATCGTTCCGGATTGGAAGCGGGTTGTATTGATGAAGTGTTTATGGGGAATGTATTGCAAGCGGGAGTTGGACAAGCCCCGGCAAGACAAGCGGCGCTTGGCGCAGGACTGGGACACCATGTTCCGTGTACAACGGTAAATAAAGTTTGTGCTTCCGGTATGAAAGCCATTATGTTGGGTGCTCAAACCATTTTGGCAGGGGACAACAATGTCGTAGTGGTTGGAGGAATGGAAAACATGTCCCAAACGCCTCATTATGCCAACGGTAGAAACGGAACCAAATTTGGCAACATTACCTTATTGGATGGTATTACGAAAGATGGTTTATTGGATGTTTATTCCAAGGTTCCCATGGGAAATTGTGCGGAACTTTGTGCCAAAGAATACGGTATTTCTCGTGAGGAACAGGATGCCTTCGCCATAGAGTCGTACCGTAGAGCAGCTGCAGCTTGGGATGCTGGGGCATTTGAGGAGGAAGTGATTCCTGTTCCTGTTCCGCAACGCAAAGGCGATCCTGTTATGGTGACTAAGGATGAAGAATACACCAATGTTTTTTTGGATAAAATCCCATCGCTGCGTCCAGCGTTTGATAAAGAGGGGACCATTACCGCAGCGAACGCGTCGACCTTGAATGACGGTGCTTCGGCCCTGGTATTAGCCTCTGAAGAAGCGGTAAAAAAATACGGGTTAACCCCCTTAGCAAAAGTGGTTTCGTATGCCGATGCGGCGCAAGCACCGGAATGGTTTACCACCGCTCCATCCCTCGCTGTTCCCAAGGCATTAGAGAAAGCAGGTCTTTCGGTAAGCGATATTGATTATTGGGAATTGAACCAAGCCTTTTCGGTCGTTGGAATTGCGAATACGCGCATTTTAGGACTAGACTCCAGTAAAGTCGATGTGCATGGAGGAGCAGTAGCGCTTGGACATCCCTTGGGCAATTCGGGGTCCCGTGTCGTAGTAACGCTCTTGAACGTTCTAAAACAAAAAGGCGGGACCTTTGGAGCTGCTGGAATTTGCAATGGTGGGGGTGGTGCCTCTGCGTTGGTCATCGAGCGCCTGTAATCGCTACTTTTCCTTCCGGATAGAATCCTGTTAGGGACTTATTTTAAGAAGTCTAGTACTGCGTTCGTTTTTTTCGAGGCTAAGCTACCTTTTTCGGTATGCTGTATTCCTTATTTCTGTTGGTTTTATAGGGTGAATGGTGATTCCCTTTGTAGTCTAAGGGGCTTCCGTTTTTTATTGTTTATGTTTCATTAAGATTAAAAAATAATCAAAATAAATGATTAATAAATAAACAAAATTACTAAGTTTGTATCACTCAAAGATTGTAATTCATCGGGTAATGCATCACCTTAAAAAAAAATATGCATGGCCTTCCCACGAAGTATTGTCCACATGGACTTAGACACCTTTTTTGTTTCCTGTGAGCGGCTTTTAGATCGTCGGCTCAATGGAAAACCTATTTTGATTGGCGGTACCAGCGACCGTGGGGTTGTTGCATCCTGTAGTTATGAGGCACGTCGTTTTGGAATTCATTCAGCGATGCCCATGAAAATGGCTAGAGAACGTTGCCCAGAAGCGATTATAATCAAGGGGAATTCTGAAACGTACAGCCGTTATTCTCGCATGGTTACGGAAATTATACGCGATGCCTCACCGCTTTACGAAAAAATGTCTGTCGATGAGTTTTACATTGATTTTACGGGAATGGATCGTTTTTTTGGAACCTTCAAGTACGCCAGTGAACTCCGGCAAAAAATTATCCGCGAAACCGGACTCCCTATTTCTTTTGGTCTTTCGCAAAATAAAACGGTTTCCAAGGTTGCAACGGGTGAAGCAAAACCCAACAACCAGCGTGTCATATCCCACGGAGAAGAGCGGGTTTTCTTAGCGCCTTTATCGGTGGCTAAAATCCCTATGGTGGGGACGAAAACCTATCAAACGCTTTGTAATTTAGGGATTCGTAAGATTCAAACCTTGCAAGAATTGCCGGTACAAATGATGGAACACGCCTTGGGGGAAAACGGTGTGAGTATTTGGCGGAAAGCCCAAGGAATCGATCCCACTCCCGTGATTCAACATACCGAACGAAAATCTATTTCTACGGAACGTACCTTTGATTACGATACCATTGATGTGCGTAAACTGCAAGCCATCTTGAGTGCTATGGCTGAGAACCTAGCCTTTCAGTTGCGTCGAGGGGCTAAGCTTACTGGATGTGTAACCGTAAAAATTCGGTTTTCGGACTTTCAGACGCAAACCCTACAACGTAAAATACCCTATACCGCGGCCGATCATCAGCTCTTACCCCTAGTATCGGAACTTTTTGATCGAATTTACAACCGCCGTTTATTGGTGCGCTTGATTGGTGTACGTTACAGCGACTTGGTAGGGGGAAGCCACCAGCTGAGTTTGTTTGATGATCAGGTGGATTATGCGCGATTGTATCAAGCCATGGACCGCATTCGCTTGCGTTACGGGGATCGTGCTGTGATTCGTGCATTGGGTATGGAAGCACGTACGATTGGTCGTTGGAATCCTTTTGATGGCGATGCGCCCCCTTTATTAGCTAACCGACGAATATAAGAGAATACTTCGATGAAAATTCATTCCTATTTCAGTTTGAAGTATGGCGTTTATGCGCCTGAAACCCTTGTACAATGGGGTGTAGAAGCAGGTTATTCGTCTCTATTTCTTGCCGAAATCAACAGTACAGGTTCTGCGCTCGCGTTCATCAGGGAAGCACAGCGAGCGGGTATCCGTCCTGCGGTGGGCGTTGAATTGCGCAATGGAATGGAGACGGTGGCGACTTTGATGGCCCGAAACAACCGAGGATTACATGAGATGAATCGCTTCATTACTCCCTTTATTCAGGAAGAAAAACCCTTTTCTTCTCCCTTACCTCATTTCTCGAATTGTTGGGTTTTTTATCCCCTTGAAACGGCTTTGCCTCGTCCCTTGTTAGAGAATGAATTTTTTCAAATAGATTTAAGCAATTTACACCATTGGGAGATTCGTTATGCCCACAGGATTCCCCGTGAAAGAGTGGCATTATTAACGCCCATGATTTTTCAAACCAAGCGTGATTTTAATACCCACCGACTGCTTCGAGCGATTCACCACAACGTTTTGCTTTCCAAACTTCCTTCGGAATGGCACAGCCAAGCAACTGCAGTTTTAGTTTCCAAAAGGGCCTTAATGGAGGCCTGTGGTGAAGGCCTAGATTTTTGGCTACGAACGGAACAATGCATGGAGGATTGCGAGGTTTCCTTCGCTTTTGGTGAAGCGGCATTGTCCCAAAATCCTGCGACGTACACCGGTTCTAAAGCGATGGATGAGCAATTGTTAAGAAAGTTGTGTGCCGAGGGAGTTTCGTATCGCTATCCTTCATTGAACGATGCTATTGTAGCGCGCATCGAAAAAGAAATATCCCTCATTGCACAAAAAGATTACCTCTCTTATTTTTTGATTGCTTGGGATTTTACGAGTTATGCTCGTTCACGCGGATTTTTCTATGTGGGTCGTGGGAGTGGAGCGAATAGTATTGTAGCTTATTTGCTTCGGATTACGGATGTTGATCCCTTAGAATTGGACCTTTATTTTGAACGTTTTATCAACCTGTACCGAAAAAATCCTCCTGATTTTGATATTGATTTTTCATGGAAGGACCGCGATGAGATTGTGCGTTATATTTTTGAGAAATACCCTAACGCCGCATGGCTCTGTACCTACAATACCTTCCAGTATAAAGCTACCGTACGTGAATTAGGAAAGGTATTTGGTTTGCCGAAAACCGATATTGATAAACTGAGCAACCGCAGTATTTCTGTAGAACAAGCCGATAGCATGTCGGCTCTGGTGTTGCGCTATGCTTCGTATTTAGAAGGCATCCCTTCGCATTTAAGCGTACATTCTGGAGGAATCGTCATCAGCGAACGCCCCATCACTTGGTTTTCGGCTACGTTTATGCCCCCCAAGGGCTTCCCCACAACGCAATTTTCGATGCTCGAAGCGGAGGACGTGGGTTTGTATAAGTTCGATGTTCTTAGCCAGCGCGGATTGGGTAAAATTAGGGAAGCCCTCGATATCGTTGCCTACAATCAACCAGAAGCCCGCGTGGAGGATATTCATAACATACAAGGGTTTAAGGAAGATCCAAAAATCCGGTCGATGCTACTACAGGCAAAGGCCTTAGGCTGTTTTTATGTAGAATCTCCCGCCATGCGCATGTTGATGATTAAATTGAAAGTTGCCACGTATTTGGAATTGGTAGCAGCGAGTTCGATCATACGGCCAGGGGTTTCACAATCGGGTATGATGAACGAATATATTCTAAGGCACAGGGATCCAAGCCGTCGCGCCAAAGCACACCCCTTGCTATTGGAAATCATGCCCGATACGTATGGCGTAATGGTCTATCAAGAAGATGTAATTAAGGTTGCGCATTATTTTGCGGGTTTGAGTTTGGCTGAGGCCGATGTTTTACGCCGTGGAATGTCGGGAAAGTTTCGGTCTCGCGAAGAATTTACCAAGGTCCAGCAAGCGTTTTATGCCAATTGTAGACAGCGGGGATACGAGAAAGATCTTGTCGCCTCAGTATGGAATCAAATTGCCAGCTTTGCTGGGTATGCATTTGCTAAAGGACACTCCGCTTCCTATGCCGTAGAAAGCTACCAAAGCCTTTACCTTAAAGCGTATTTTCCTTTGGAATACATGACCGCCACGGTTAATAATTTTGGAGGATATTATCGCACGGAGATTTATGTGCACGAAGCCCGGAAGTACGGTGCTCAAATTGAAGCACCTTGTATCCAAGAAGGAATGTACACTTGTGTTTTGTATGGAAAACGGCTGGTTTTGGGGTTTGTATTACTGGAAGGATTGGAAGCAGAGGGGGTACGTCAGTTGCTGGAAGAACGAACCCGACATGGTACGTTTAAGGGAATAGATGATTTTATAGACCGGGTGAGAATGCCCCTGGATCAGCTTGCGATTTTGATACGTATTGGTGCTTTTCGTTCCTTGGGTATTTCACGAAAACAGTTGCTTTGGCGTGCGCATTACCGCCTTTATAAAACGCCGCCGAAAGCCGAACAAGAGGGATTATTTTTGGCCCCTGTACGAGAATTTATTTTACCCGATTTTGAGGAGCATGCCATGGAAGAAGTTTTTGATCAGTTGGATTTATTGGGTTTTCCCTTGTGTAATCCCTTTGAACTGCTTTCTGAACCGATTCCGAAACATACGCGTGCTGCGGATATTCCCAACTGTCGTGGGTTGCCGGTCGAAACGTACGGGTATTTGGTGGCGGTCAAGAAATCAAAAACCCGCAGGGGAGATTACATGTATTTTGGGACCTTTCTTGATGTTCACGGAGACACCCTTGACACCGTACATTTCCCCGAGTCTGGAAGAAGGTATCCCTTTCAGGGAAAGGGTATTTACCGATTAAAGGGGGTGGTTACCGAAACGTTCGATTATTATACCCTTGAAATTGGCGAGATGCAAAAACTTCGCTGGATGGATGATGTACGGTACAGGGAGCTTGGGTGATATGCGTTCAAATTAACTTCGTTGCTGCTTCGCGGTGTATTTTTAGGTCGATAAGCGACAGGGAATCTTACAAGGGCGTTAGAGATGTACGAGTTGTGATTCGCTTTCAATTTGTACTTTTAGGTCGATAAGCGACAACTAATTGGTGTACGAATGTAAAGGGAAAAGAGTTGTGATTCGCTTTCAATTTGTACTTTTAGGTCGATAAGCGACAACCCCAAATAGCGTTATTCTTTGGGCTTGTAGTTGTGATTCGCTTTCAATTTGTACTTTTAGGTCGATAAGCGACAACACTTACTTTTAAAAGAACGAGTATTTTGCAGTTGTGATTCGCTTTCAATTTGTACTTTTAGGTCGATAAGCGACAACT
>CAIJTF010000074.1 GCA_903823565.1 uncultured Flavobacteriales bacterium | reverse complement strand
TTATACATTATGGTATTTGTTTTATTTGTCAAAATATTTAAGCATATGAAACACCAAATCACCGTGTTGCTGGGTTGTGCCATGTTTTTGGGCGCCTGCAACAAAGAAAATGTAGTGGAAACACCTACAACGCTAGTAGCCATGAGCTACAAAATTCAACCCGCCAAAATTGGAGAGCTGCGCCATTTCGCCGAAATGAAAAAGGCCGGTACCAGCTTCCGCCTATCGGAAGAAAGTTTTTCAGAAGAAGAGTTTTGGCTGTATACCGAATCGGTGGTGAACAGCCTCATTACCGAAAAGGAAGAACTACCCGACGAAACCCAAAAGCGCGTAATCAGCTACAACCATGAGGGCGAGTACACTACATCTGGTTTGATTGATGCCATTACTTCTATCAAGGAAGGTATTGAGCAAGATTTGGCCACGGTGCTATTTCAATCGGAAGGCACACCTTATGTACACATAGTAGATGTAGAGTGGAATGTAAACCAAAACAATGTGGACGTGTTATATATTGCCGGTGTTACAACCAATACCGCTTTACTTCCTTCATCGACTTGGCAAATGAGCATGGACTCCAATTCAAATTGCACCAATTATGCCCTCAATGGACAAATGCAACATTTGATGTATGCCTATTGGAGTAGCCAACCTACACCCTCCACCCGATTCAGACCCAATTACCTCTACAGCCCACCACTTTGGAACCACAATTACATTCCCTGCTGCTGGACATTCACCCAGGTAGAAACCAGAACGGTGGATTACGAAAATCCCAATCAACGTCTATATTATTCCGTTGGCCCACATTTAGAACTTTGGCATCGCACTACCCACGGACTGAACAACCCGCCTGCATGTTTACCCGATGTGGTGAATACTTGGCCGAGAACTTTACAAGGCCATGCAAGAGGTACTGCATGGGTTGGTATCATGCTAAATCCCAACCCCTACTCTAACACCCCCCCTAGCAATTTGAATGGATTGGTGCTTATTGGGTTTCATATTCAAGATAGAACATTGAGGTCGAGTGTACCGCCTCTGAGTATACCCAATACTTCTTCACACCAAAAAGAAACCTGGCACAAAGTAACTTACTATTATGGCCGCCAAATACCGCTCAATGGGACAACGATGTAACAGCCTTGCGCTTGTAATGCTTATTGCACTTGCACCCTGTTTTGCGCAGGGGCAAGTGCAAAATGGCATGCTGTATTCAACAGGGAACAGCCTTTACACCACCGATATTTTTGAATTGTCAAACGGCTCATTCGTGGTTTACAAACATCCCTATTCAAGCATGGAGCCGAGTGGCCTGTTGAAATTCAACGCTAGTGGTCAAATCTTAGCTTCTTACGACAGAACAGATACGTACATCACCAGTGTACACCAAATTGGGTCGGGTTTTATTCTGTTAACCACAGACAGCTTGAATTGGCAGGGAAGCAGACGAGCCATTATACTTGATAATAATCTGAATCTGATTAGATCACTAGTTCCTATTTATGCTCAATTTCCAAAATCATTTTTCAGTTATCCTCAACCAATCCTCTTCCAAGGAAAAATCGGATACTTTACTAACTTTTTTAATAACCTAACTGACTCGCCTGCTTATGGATTTTTAAGCTTTTCTACCAACTTAGATACGTTGGCTGCTCACGAATTCACTTTTAGTTCTGACAGTATCGTATTGGGCGGAGTAACATCTTGGAATAACTCAATTTTCTACGCTATTTCAGGATCGGAAGGTGTGAATACCCCAGGAATTGGCGGCTCAACCACATCGGTATTACGTATGTTCAATGATTCGCTTCAACAACTTTACCGCAGGAATATTTTCGTGCCTTCTACAATACCTGGATTTCCGCGTTATGCGGGCTCAAATGGGATGACATCTTTAGCAATCAACAACCACAGTCTGTATGGTTCATCAAATTACACCAGCGTTTCACCCAACAATTTTTTCGACGAACAAGAATCATTCGCTGTTTATCAGTTCGATCACCAACTTAACATCAAACGAGTATATCATGCCTTGGCTAATACAGGAAGGAAGGCTGAAAATCCCTATGCTTCAAGTAGTACCACTCTCGACATAAGTGGTAAATTTCTCTACGTTTTAGGCACCAATGCCACACCGCGTCCGCTAAACTTTAACGACCAAGACCGCACCGGTGCCTTAACCATTTTAAAGTTCGATACGGCTTTAAACTTGATATGGCGCACTGAAATTGAGATTCCCAAAACCTTCATCGAAGCAGGTTCTATGGTAGCCACAGCCGATGGTGGTGTGCTCGTAGCCGCAAACCGCATCGACTCCACTCCCAACCCCAATATTCGCAACCTCTTTGTGGTGAAATTAGACAGCGCCGGTCGTCACAGTGTTTCGGTGGCCGAACTTGATGCACAAACGAAGGTTACGGTGTACCCCAACCCTGTTGTTGATCAGTTTACCCTTCATTACAGCCAGGGGCAGTACGAAAACTTATTGTTGTATAACCAGAATGGCCAGTTGGTTTACCGACAGCCGCTCGATGCCAGCACCAATTTGCACACAGTGCCTATTGGTCATTTGCCCGGCGGTATGTATTTCTATACGTTAGAGGGCCAAGGGAAGCCGTTGCGGGGGAAAGTGGTGAAGAGGCTTTTTGTTTAATATTGACGGAGAAAGTTATAGTGCGAGTTTATCAAGAAATGCTAGTATGCATGTCCGATGTGTTTGTTCTAGTCCTAGAGAATAATTTACAAGCCCAGCTGGTAGGTCAGCAGAAAATACCGAGGGGCCTGGGGAAAGACATAGCTGTCCGTGACGGGTTCTCCGATATCGTTGAGGTAACCGAAGGTATAACCGTGCCCGGCGTAGCGGTGGTTGAGGAGGTTGACGATGCGAAACTGCAGGCTCTCGTTTTGGGATTTGAGCAGGCGATTTCCTAACAATGCTCCGTTCCATTGGATTTGGAGTTGATGGACGGAATACGGGTCAAGGCTTCGCATGCGGTCTCCTGAATTATCCAAGTATTGACGTCCCACCCATTGCATGTTCCATAAGATCTCCAAATTTCTCAGGGGTTTCCAGGTCCATGCAGCGCCCAGCATTTGTTCCGGTGACAAGGCCAAAGGCGTTCCGATACGTTCTGCAACAAATTGATTATTAACATATTCGGCAAAACGATTCACCCGGTTTCGAGACAGGGTACCCTGCGCCTGCAATCGATGTTGAGGGTGGATATCGTATTCAATTTGGAACTCCCATCCCAGGCGACGAGAGCGCGGAACATTGATGCGGGTAAAGGCGCCGACATCGTTGATGCGGCCGGTAAGTAACAATTGATTTTGGTATTCCATCCAAAAAAAATTGGAGACCAAGCGGGTTTTCTTACCCAAGTATTGGGAACCCAATTCGAGGTTGGCCATGCGTTCGGGACGGGGGTAGGGGTAGGCGACCAGGATGGT
>CAIJTF010000073.1 GCA_903823565.1 uncultured Flavobacteriales bacterium | reverse complement strand
TTGAAGGTGGTGAGGGGGTTGTAGGGGTATTTATTAAAGCGGCCCTTCGACAGGCTCAGGGACCGCTATCAAATAATCGTAATATTTATACTTGGTGCGGTCCCCTGAGTGTCCGAAGGACGTATCGAAGGGCCGCACACGACAGCCAAATATTCGACCTTCCGAGGTCGCTCTATGGCTACACCTCTTGTACAATTTGGTATGATTCCGATGGAATCGGTGGATATCTTCTGACGGAGTCTTACTCATAAATGTAATCCCCTCAGTTCCCCTTCTTCGCAAGGGTTAAGTAAAGAGAAAATACACAAATAATTAAATATTATTTCCCCCTTGGAAGGGGGATTAAGGGGGATGATTTACTTATTACAACCCATTATATCACTCCTCCATCTCCACGACCCGCTCCACGGTGCCATCTTCGTAGATGAATAGCATCAGGGTGTTTTTACGGCGAGGAATAGTTTTACTAATGTCATCCCCTATGACGGAGTCTGATACTCGTCAGAGTCATCATCCCCCTCTTTCCCCCTTCTTCGCCGCGGCGAAGGGGGAAGGCAAGAATATTGATTTCCCTCCTCGAGGAGGGTTCGCCTAGGCGAAAAGGGAGGTGACCAATAAATTGACTTACAATAAATCACTCCTCCATCTCCAAGACCCGCTCCACGGTGCCATCTTCGTAGATGAATAGCATCAGGGTGTTTTTACGGCGAGGGATGGTTTTACCGTTGAGGTCGGTGATTTTAACGAGCTTTTTTGCGCCCGTACCCAATTCATCGATGCCGGTGAAGTTCAAGGTGAGGTGCAGTGTGATGGTACTGTCGCATCCATTGGTAGCGGTAAGGGTTTGGGTGTAGGTACCGCTTTGGGTGTAGGTTTGACCGTTGAGCGTATAGGAATCTAAGGCAGTTTGCGTAAGCGTACTTGTTGCGTTTTCTAATACGGTAACTACCACGGTATCGGTTCCGGTGCATCCGAGCGTATCTTGAGCGGTAACTACGTAAGCATTGCTTTGCGCAGGCGCAAAAGCTTGACCATCCACCACGTTGTTGTTCCACAGGTAATTGCTGCCTCCGGCTCCGTTTAGGGTTACATTAGCTCCCGCGCAAATGCTTTGGTCTGCACCTGCAGAAATGGACAAGCTCGCGCTGTTCAGCTGTGCATGGTATAAATCCTGAATTTCGCACTCCGTAAGGGCGCGGTTCCAGATACCGATGTCGTCGAGGGAGCCAAGCCAAAAAAGAGATGGTTGAAAAATATTATTCCATTTATGTATTCCAAAGCGTAAAAATCCATTCTCATTCAAGTTCAGATTTGATGGTATTATAATAGAACAAATCAACGTACCATCCATATAAATTCGAATTTCATTCACATTTCGGTCAAGAACAGTTAACATGAAATGCCATTGATTATCATTTACGGGATTAATTGATGTCACACCATATCCTGAAGGAAAATTACGAACTTCTGTTCTGGCCAAATTATTATTTTCTAACATATGCCAACATGCAAAAACATTATCGTCTCCTGAAGAAGAATTATAATCGGCAATCATCGTTCTATGAGGTGCTCCTTGGGCATTAGTTTTAAACCAATTTGCGTAAGTATAACTAGAATTAACTTGCCCTAAATTCAAATTCCCTACATCAATCCATGAAGCTCCATCTAATGACAATGCACACGATGGCAAGTTAAATCGATCATTAGAAAATGTACCGCCGTTCACTGTTCCATTATTCCCATTCCCGCTTTCATCGTTGGCATTGCCGTTAAATGGCCACCAACCTACTAGGCCGTTGGAAGGCACATAGTTTGGGATTTGGGAGAAGGCAGTTGTGCCTAAGGTGAAGACCGCTAAAAAGAGTAGTGTTTTTTTCATGTGTACTATTATTTAACAAATGTGTATACAAATATATACATAATTGAAGATTGGTTTTTCTGTACTCTTGGAATAATTATTGACAGTAGAAGTAATAGGAAGGATTTTGGGATATCGATGGTCACGACTAAAGCCAGGTAACACAATAACAACCAGATATTCGACCCCGCTGGGGTCGCTTGATTGCTACATTACTTAAACAATAATATCCGATTCCGATGGAATCGTATTAGCTAGCCTAGCCATTATAGGTATTGAAAGCCGATAAAAAACACTATTAATTGGAGGAATCAACAGGTTATTCCAATAACCAAATACTACTTAAAATATCTCAAAGGGCATTTCCACCGGGTGCTGGTCCCTGTGTAGTCCGAAGGACGTATCGAAGGGCAGCACCCAGAGATCTATTATTTAATCAAATTC
>CAIJTF010000072.1 GCA_903823565.1 uncultured Flavobacteriales bacterium | reverse complement strand
GGACATCATGGATCGAATGCTCAGATGGTGGTGCACGATGTATTGATAGGAAAAAGCAAAGTAAAAAGGAAGGGTAATGCCCAAAAGAAAGATAAAAATTTCTTTAATGTTTGCGGTTCGTGTGAGCAGAATTACACTTAGAAAAAAGGGTAATCCAAGGATCAAGGACGGGGAAAGCGTAATCGCTATGGCAATGAAAAATCCGGCATTGAAAATCCTTGAAACGTTTTTGTCGTTTTGTTTCAGTAAAAAAATTTGATGCAAAAATAGCACAATGAACAGGTGGGTAAAATGATTGCTTTCGATCCTGTAAAAAGATTCAAATGCGCTGCTTATTCCGACATAAACTAAGGCTGGTAAATAGGAGTTGCGCTCCTGAAATTCATGTTCGTTGTAAATAGCATTAACGGTAACGGCATTTATCAAAACGAGAATGAACGAGGCAAAGGGGACCAACCATAAAGCATTCTTTCCCAAGATTTCTTTTGGGTGAAATGTACCCCATAAACCAAAGGTGGCTCCATGTTCCACATAGGGACCTGTAAAATGAAACCCGAGGTGATACAGAAAAACAAGCAAGGGAAGCAAAAGCAAAAGCAGCGTTCGATTGCTAGCAAAAAGGTTAATCATAGGCTCAAAATTAATATTTACCTTGGATTTGCTTCATGGTTCGTTTGCTGAATTTGAATAAAATTATATATTTGCTCTCTTTGAAAACGACCATGGCGAAAGATAAAACACGATATTCAGACGAAGAACTTCAAGAGTTCAAGGATTTGATTAATAGAAAATTACAGGAGGCTCAAGAAGACTACCAACTGTTAAAGGGGAGTTTATCCCACAACGATGACCATGGAACCGACGATACTGGAAGAACTTTTAATATGATGGAAGATGGTTCTGAAACCTTGTCCAGGGAAGAGGTAGCCCAGCTTGCGGCAAGACAAGAGAAATTCATTCAAAACCTCCAGGCGGCATTGGTTCGTATACAAAACAAAACGTATGGTATTTGTCGCATTTCTGGCACCCTAATACCCAAGGAACGTTTACGCCTGGTTCCCCATGCTACGATGAGTATTGACGCAAAAAACGCACAAAAAAATTAAGTGAAGAAAAAAAACCTTTGGCTTACGGGGCTGGTATTGATCCTGTTGGTGTTGGATCAGTGCGTTAAGCTTTATGTAAAAACCCACGTTTCCCGTACCGAGCCCTGGCCTGTTTTCGGTTCTTGGTTCGAAATTCTTTACACGGAAAATCAAGGAATGGCCTTTGGTACCACTTTTGGATCCTCCGCATATGGCAAATTGTTTCTTAGCTGTTTTCGGTTAGCCGCTATTGGGGCAATTGTTTACTTTCTTATGAAAGAGATAAAACGAGGGGGTAGTACACTGCTCTTAACTGCGATTGCTTTTATTCTCGCCGGAGCTTCCGGAAACTTAATCGACTCTATGTTCTATGATTTTATTTTTCCCTTCAACCCCTGTGATGGGTTTAACAAACTTCAAGGTTCTGGAATTCTTATGAAATGCACCCATCCAGGTTTTAGTTATCCCGTTGAGGTTAGAAACCACGGATTCATGTATGGAAATGTTGTGGATATGTTTCACTTGAAAGGTAATTGGCCCAAAGGAATACCTTTCGTCGGGGGCAGCGAACTGTTTCCGTTTATTTGGAACGTAGCAGATACGTGCATCACGATTGGTGTAGGATTATTTTACATTGCAAGCCGAAAATCCAATCCAAAGGATAAAGAAAAAGAGCCATCAGTATCCGAGGCCTAGAAATTCCATTTCATGTTTCTATCATCTAGGATGGCGAAGGAGACCTTCCAATCTACTCGGGGATTCGACTTGTTTCCGTCTGAAATACAACCATAGACCCCAACCCGCAAACGCCTTCTCGAGAGTTTAAAATTTCGTTCTAATCCCGCTAGCAACTCATAATGCTGGTAATCGTGTTCTTGTACATACATTGCCCCACCTCCCGCTACAAGTCCAATCCTTGTTTTCTTCATAAAAGGAATCTTATTAATAATGGCCCCGTTGTCATGATGGACAAAATGAAATTCATGTACCCACTTCATCGTTGGTAGGGTGGTATCCAACCCTTGGAACGAGAAAAGTGGATTGGAAAACCAAATGGGGTCGCTTCGTCGTTGGTACCTTAGGTCCGGTTCACGTACGTCTCTGGTGCTTAGAAAGGTCCCTGTTTGTATCCGATAACTGGTATTGCCCAATAACCCTAATTTAAAGCTTTGGCGAATGGCGAAACTCATGTAATCGTAGTCGATATCGCTGCCAAATAGCCCATTAACTCCTTTTTTATAACTCATACTGAAGGTTGGCCATGAGGATCCTAATACCACTTTTCTATACGGTTCACGCATGTATTTTTGCCCAGGAACAAAGGAAACATCCAAGGAAAGCAATGCCGCCTGATAAGGAGAAAATGCAATCGCACTATCGTTTGGGATAAACGAATCGGCTATTCCAAGGAAGGTGAAATCTTTTAGGCTTCTTCGTTCCGCAAATCCTAAATTAGCGCCTACATATACCCCATTCCAGACTTCAAAATCGACCCCCAAATTGCATTGGCTTGTTTCTATAAAATTGTTTCTTCGGTAAATTTGTGTGATGGCGTCATAGCCTCGAATGACGTCGAAATCATGGCTTATGGATCCATAAACATCGCCTTGGTGAAAAGGGTCAAAGCGGTATCGACTAAAAACTACGCCTTTGGGATCCTTGTTCAGGAATCCGTAGGACAGCCGGGTGTAAAAATCTAAAGTCCGCTGATCCTCCCATTTTTTAAAATAAAACAGGTTAGGGGATACCCTAGGACCACCAATTCCAATCGGTTGAATCAGTGTAGCGAGGGAACCAAAACTAAACTGCTGTTTTTTGGCGCGATTTCGATGTTCTACGCCAAACCAAAGTACTTTTAAAAACGTAATTTTATTGAATACCGCGTCTACGGAGTCTAGGTATTCCTTTTTATTGTGCGCTTCTTTAATGGAATCTTTCACAAAAATAAACCGTTTTTCTTCGTCACTCAGTCCGACCGAACGGTTATCTTTCCAAAAGGAGCTATCGCGTTCATAAGCTTCCTTTTCTGTTACGGCTAGCTCAGCATTAAAGTACTTTTGCCCAAAGGTAGGATTGAAATTATAATTGGAAAAAACGGCCGTAGTGGTGGCATTCGAACCACCGCTTTTGTATTTAACACCATAGGTAAGTACTTGGTCAGTAAGGACACAAAGTGTATCTGAAAGGTGTTGGTACGACTGATCAATCTGAAAACGATCGTAAATGAGCAAATTTCCTTTGTTCATGGTTAAGGATAATTTTTGTACCAGCCAAGTAGAGTCCTCAACCCAAATGTATCCCTCGAGCGTTGATGTAGAAGAATTCCTAGGTAGAATTTTTATTTTAAAAATCACCCTCCCATTCTCTTCGTATTTATCCTCTAGTCGATACTTGTACGAAAGGATTCCGGGAATAGAAATGGGCGAACTAACGGGTGTTTCGTGTAAATCGTTTAAATAAAGTAAGTTTTGAAAGAAATTAAAATTGCTTTTGACGGTAGTGGTATAATATAAATTTCGGGCCTCACCATGCAAGTCATACGCTGACCGAATTTCCTTAACCTTATTCGGTGGGGCATAGGACCGGGTCAATGCGACTTCAACTAAATTCATTCCTTTTGCTATCGAATCGCCTGGATTGTCGAAATTTGGCTCATCCTTTTCTTCTTCTTTTGGTTTTTGTTCCTGTTTCACTTCAATTTTCTCTGAAGCTTTAATGTAAACATCAACGGTATGCGGATAATTCCACGGATTCATTTTATCGCGCTTCTCTACGACCTTCAACATTATTTCTCTTCCTGGATTTGACTTTTTACCCGTTATAACAATGGCTTCAATCTCTTTCGCCTTTGGCATGAAAAGTTGGAACTCTTTGGTGACGTCTAAGTCACCCATACCCAAATAAAACTCGCGTTTTTCGTAACCCAGAGCTTCTAAAACTAAATAGTATTCCCCCGGCATGAGCCCCATTTCAAAGTATCCGTTCGCATCAGATACAGTGCGTTGGTCAGGATCGTTTTTTACGTAAATCTTTGCAAACGGTACGGCATTATTCCCCTCATCCACTACGTTTCCTTTAAGAAAACGCTGACTGAATACCAAAAGGCTAGGCGCTAGAAATAAGAGGAGAATAAAATTACGCATGCAGCATATTGTGTTTATCTAGGCGCTATACCTCCTTTACTTCTTCTTTTTTATCCAAGGAATCTCCAACTTTTTTGATGGAATCCGTTTCCGCTTTATCCAATGATGCCAAATAATTTTGATGTTTTTCCATTCGGTTCATCATCCAACGTTTAATGATAAACATGGCAAAAGCTACCAAGGCGAAAACATAGTATATTTTCCATCGACTAAACCCTTGGTTCATTCCCTTGAACGTAACATACCCAACAATGGCTATCCCAAAAGACAACCAGAAAAATGACATAATTTTATTGTAAAGCTTCATAGGCCTAATTTAATTCTTCGTTTTTTTCGATCATTACATTGCCTTCTGGTTTCAAAATCTCATACCAACTGAAGTCTTGTTTGGTTTTAAAACCTGACCCGGTCATGTAACCCTTTGGCGAAGTTACAATAACTCTTCGATTCGTGAAGATTAGACTGTCTTTTTGTCTCCAGTATAATACCTCTGTTTTCATGAGTTGTTTTTTTCTATGGTTGTATAATTGAACAGAGTCTTTTACCATAATTTCATTTTTACTCATATTTATTTCTCCTGATTTTGCGGTTAGCGTGGACACAACTTCACCGGTTTCAGAAAAAAAGTTTACCCGTAAACTGTCGCGGATGTAGGTTATTTTCTCTGGCTTATTATAGGTCTCAGCAAGATTAGCAAATAACTCTACCCGGGCTTTACTCCCCTCATTGTAAACCAAGCGAAATTTTGAAATCGTTTCGTCAGGCGACTTTGGATTGAACGTTATCCTCCTTACATCATCGACATTGTTTTCACACGAAAAACAAAAAAATAAAGCCCCAAAAAGCAGGAAGTACAAGCGGTTCATATTAGTCCATTTTCCGCTTTCGAAACCAACGTTCAAAAACTGAAGGAGATAGAATGGTTCCAAGTTGTATCGAAACGAACTGCTCTTGTAGTCCGTTTTGGATGCCGGTTCCGCGCTCCCCTAAAACAACAGAGACGTTTACGGAAGAAAGCGATTGTTGCACCAAGATAGGGATGCCTAAACCAAGGGTAATCGCGCGCTCTTGGAATCCATTGCCTGCTGCATCTTGGTAAGGTAGGTTGCCAAAATAAAACCCAGCGCGGTAATGAAATTTATCCAAGAAACCGAGCGTAGCTATATTCTCGTACATTTTCCGTTCTGGACTATACTGTACCCCCGCGCCAAATCGATAGGAGGCAAGAGCATTAACCCCAACGGCTGCTAACGAGGTACCAGAAAACGAATACCCCATGGATCCTGAACGCGAATAATTTATATGGAGCATCAGATCGGGATGTAAGGTTTTATTCTTTCGCACGGCGTCCTTCAAACGAAAATGTTGCACGGCACCCAAGGACCACACGGATGCTTGTATTACTTTTCCATCAGAGCTCGTGGTGAATAACGTATCCCACTGTTGAACATTGGATAAGTTCGTAGCAGAGTAAAAGGTTTCTTCCAAATTTCCCCTATACGATAAGCCTGGTGTGTAGCTAAGCCCCAGTTTTATATGATAACGGGGTCCTAAGTCTTGGGTAAATGCTGCGCCGAACTCGACTTTTGGGGCATTCAAACGAAGGGTATTTACAGAAATTCCTCCTGAGTTACTGGTACCTTGTATGAGTTTACTGGTTCGGGTGTTGTCCACATAGCCAAAAAGAAAACTGCCGTTTACTCCGAGCCCCAAATAACTGTGTTTTGTGTGAATAGGAGCGAAAGAAAAACCGAGAAAAGGTTCATTGATGTATCCATTACCTTCATAGGTGTTTAGCAGGGAATCGACGCCTGTAAACATCCGTTCGGAGAGGTAATATCCTTTCGCAGAGAACGGTTTTATACCAAAACAAAGCCCCATGTTGTTTTTAATTCGAAACCCAAGGGCAAGGTGGTTTAAATTTCCGTTGGGCTTAAAGTACTGTTGGTCATTTTGCTTAAACTGACTTACCCGTTGGTTTATCCCTACAGAAAATAAGGTGATGCCAGGACTGAGGTTTGCATAGCTCGCTGGATTAAAGTAGTTTAATTGTGCAGAGTCAATGCCCGCAATCGCTGATTCGCCCAAGGCGGCGTAAATGCCGTGAGCATGTAGATGATACTCACCGACACCAAAGGAGGATAGGGGATGAGAAACCATTTGTTGACTATAGCCTATGGTACTTATCCACAACACCAGCATTAGGCTAAATCGCTTGTTTTTTATATAAAGCATAAATCCCTTTAAGGGTTAAATATTCGTCCACAAAGATGTGGTTTTTTTGACCTATATCAAAATGATTTAAATCCCCACCGGTAAGATAGATTTTTAAAGCACCAAATTGCTGCTCGTAACGGGCAATGCGAGACTCGATTTCCAATTGAACCCCTCCCAATACCCCACTCAAAATGGAGCCTTCGGTAGAATTGCCAATTAAATTCCAAGGTTCCAAGCGATGGGACAAATTAGGCAGTTTCTCCGTATGGGTATTTAGGCTTTCAAAACGCATCTTAATTCCAGGAGAAATGGATCCACCTAGGTATTCGTTTTGTGCGTTTATACAGTCGAATTTAATGCACGTGCCCATGTCAATTACAAGGCGTGCATATCCAGGTTCGTGTGCGATGGCGGCGATATTACACAGGCGATCGATGCCAATAGTCTCCTCGCTTTCGTACTTCGAATGAAAAGGAAGTGGGGTTCTTCGAACGGGAAAGCTTTTGGCGTGCTGTATAAACGATAAAAAATCCGATGAAGCAACGTTGGAGAAGGCTACCAAAGCATTTCGGGGAATCATATCTACTAATGCACGAGGATCCGAAAGACGCTCGACCCAAACAATGGCACCTTCTTCTACTTTAGCAATTTTTAAGGCGGTATTTCCTTGATCAGCCACGAAACAATCAGAAGGGTACATAACGCAAAGATAGGCTCTTAAACCCCCAATTGAAAACAATACAAGAATTCAATGAATACCCTTTTGTTAGAAATAAAAAAAATGTACCTTTGCAATCCAATTGTGGGCTGGTACCTTAGCTCAGTTGGTAGAGCAAAGGACTGAAAATCCTTGTGTCCCTGGTTCGATTCCTGGAGGTACCACATTAAAACCCTGACCGTAGCGTCGGGGTTTTTTGGTTTTAATCGCCTTCAAGTACGATTTAGTCATTGAAACGTAATGAATTTTCATGGGCTGAGTTTAAAACCAACCGAAATTAGGTATCTGCGTTCTACGAGAACAATCATATAAATTTCACGTCATGAAGACAAAAATAGCACTTTGGTGTACAGCCACCCTATTGTCCATTATTTTCACTTCTTTGGGTCAAACCCCTCAATTGAATGATGTAATTAAAGAGCATGTATTGAGTCATGTAAAGCCCGGGATGAGTCAATTTCAAATGGATAGTTTAAATGATGTAGCGAAGGAAAAATCTAAACAACAACATATAGCGTTGATGGAATTAATTAAATCAGCTCAAATAGCAAATAAAAATTCAAATCAAAATAAAACAGAAGAATGCTTGGCAGCGAATTGGGGATTTGAAAATGGTAACACCAATAATTGGCAAACCTCAGGATGCGTTGCCCTTGAAAATGGTGGCGTTGATATCTACAGCGGGTTCCCCAAAGTTAATAATGGGAACTTTTCTTTGAAATTAAGTAATGATATGAATTATGGCTGTTTAAATTCGGCAATTGCAAGAACCTATTCTGTTCCTGTTTCAGGAGAGACATTTATCACAATTCACTTTGCGGTGAATATTTTTAATTTTCCTCACACTGCCGATTTCGCTGCAAAATTCAACTTTAATCTTTTCGACGAAGACATGAATCAATTGGAATGCCCAACATATCAAGCCTACTATGCGTTTGATGAAGGTCCGGTCGGAATCCCAAGTCTTCAAGAAACCCCACTACCTGCAGCAGCTTATAACCCTTCCGTTGCAGGCGATTTAAGTTTTAATTCGAATGTGAGTTCCTCAAATTGGCATCATGTTACCATAGATTTAACAAATTATGCAGGTACAGATATAACATTGGTGTTTCAGAATTTGTGGTGTGCCTTCGATGTGGATTGGATTTATACGTACATCGATGTAGATTGCCCAATCAACAACAACCAACCGATTCCGGTATGTATGGATGGTGAATTTGAATTGTGCGCACCTCAAGGCATGTCTGCTAGCTATGATTGGGAATTCAATGATTTACCTTTGAATACAAATCAAAGTTGTATTACAGCGACGAATACGGGTACCTATACCTTAAATTTTATGCCGACCTATTTAGAATGTTCAAACCGCCCCTATGAAATCACTTTTGAATTAGTTGACCAACCAAACGCTGATTTTTCAGTTGCGGATTTTTGTGCAGGTGACCCCGTTGTTGTTCAAAATACAAGCAGCTTTGGGACAAACTATGAATGGCATTATGATGGGAATATTCAATATACTGAACAGCCAAGTATTAATTACGAACCAGGGGTGGATGAAATAACCTTAATTGTTATAAATGGTAATTGCCGCGACACGGTGGTAATGCCAATAATCGAAAGGCAATATCCAAATCCAAAATTCATCTTTGAAAATGCATGCGTTGGAAGTCATTACAAGATTTTAAATCAATCGACAGATATTGAAAATACTCCTTTAGAGGTTGTGTGGACCATTTCAAATAATTACCAAAGTACCGATTGGGATCCAACCTTTATTGCAGAAAATGACCAAGAATTCGTAATCGCTTTGAACGTTACCAATCAGTATGGGTGCAGTGCAGAAATTCAATCGAAAGCAAAAGCCTACCCTTTACCTACAGCTAATTTTAGTCAATCCGAAAACGTACTGTCTGAAAATGCGGCTTTAGTTCATTTTCAAGACGAATCATCGGATAACGCTACCATGTGGGAATGGTATATTGATAACCAGAAGGTTTATAGTGGCGCAGAATTTTTCCATGAATTTATGGGCACAGGACAGTTTCCTGTTACTCTGGTTGTGCAAAATGCATTTGGCTGTTACGACACCGCACATAATACTGTGGAAGTGATTCCATCTGTAAGTTTGTACATACCAAATACATTTACACCAAATGGTGATGATCAAAATGATTTCCTCCTTCCTGTTTTTTCCGGAAGCAATGTAGACCTAAATACCTATCAGTTTCGAGTTTTTAATCGTTGGGGAGAAGTTGTATTTGCAACCGAGAATATACAACATGGTTGGGACGGTTTGTTTAAAGGTGACCCTTGTATTCAAGGAACATATAGCTGGGAATTAGAATTTAAGGAATTAAGATCTGTAAAACATGAAAGAATAGTTGGTCATGTAAATCTATTGAGGTAGACGTTTCAGAATATTCAATGGAATAGCCCCGTGTAATTTAAGTCTTATGACATTCTTAACGCTCGCGCGTATGAAGAAGCCAATTCACCCCAAGTACATCTCCCGCATATAGAGCATTTACCAACGTTTGTACCTTGGCATACCGAGAGATGTTTACCATTACCGTTTTTTCGTCCTCGTTTTTTGGATTTTGTGGTAGGTTTTTCTTAAGAACATCCTCAATCTTAGCTTGATCGCTTCGAATGTTTAAACTGTCAGAGGCTTGATTGGATAATCCGGACAATTTAATTTTTATGGCTTTTCCATTTACAGGCCTAAATTCACATTCGTTTTCGCTTTCAAAGGTTAGCGAATTGAATTTTTTATCGGACGAACCCTGGTTTCCAGTTTTTGGGAGGGCAAGGTTTGTCGTATTGGCTAAGGTCGATACAATTAAGAAAAACAACAACAAGAAAAACATAATGTCACTCATCGCGCTGGTAAAAACCTCAGCTTGAATGCGTTTGTTTCTTTTAATGGCCATGACCTTATATTTTAGAAAGTTTACTAAACTCCAAAGTAGTTCGTTGCATTTTTAGTACGAAAGTGTCAATCGCGGCATTGAACAAATGAAACCCTACATAAGCGACTGCACCGGCAATTAATCCCATCATTGAAGACCCCATCTTAATGGATAATCCTTCAGAAATGGTGTTTACAGAAAATCCGCCACTTTTAGAAGCAATGCTCTCGAAGATGTTAATTACCCCGATAATCGTTCCAATAAAACCAAGGGTAGGGGCAAGTCCAGCGATTAATCCCAAGTGATTCAGTTGGTATTCTAACTTAGAAACTTCAATGTTCGCTTGGTTTTCCATATTGGTTTGAATTTGTCCCGTTCCATACCCTATTTTATGGCTTTCCAACCCTTCCCTTACTACCGCGGCAAAGGCACTTTCTTCGTTTTCAATTGCGTCTAAAGCATTTTTAATGGCTGCATCGATTTTTGCCTTGTCGTTGGTGTCAAACACGCCTTTGTTTACATGTTTTTTGACTTTGTCCAGAAGTTTTGTATCGTATTTTGCTGCTTTTCGAAAGTATAACAAACGCATTCCAATAACCCAAATGGCGTAAAACGTTAAGATCCAAATAGGAACCGACCATATCCCACCAGTTCGCTCGTAAATTTTAAAATCAATCGCAAGGGAGGGAAATTGAATGGCTAGGATAAAGGATAAACCAAGAACTGTTTTTAAGTGATTTTTCATGAGTTTCAATTTGTGAGCCTAAAAGTAATCACCAAGGTGCATTTCGGTTACGTAAGTCATGGTTAGATTTCCACATTGTAATGTTATTGAACGAAAAAAGCCACCCTAAAGTGGCTTAGGATGGCTTTTCGGTATTCTACGAACGTTCTACCTTATTTCAATAGTTCAAATTTTTGAATGCTAATGGATTGGTCGGTACCAAATCCGTAAAGCAGGTACATTCCTTCGGATAAAAAGCTTAAGTCGATTTCGGTTGAAGGAAATTCTTCTCGGTAAACGGCTGTGCCGTCCATCCCAAAGACAACCACCTCACGTAGGGTTTTAGTAGCATGTTTCCATTGAATGTGCCCATCGGTGGGATTTGGGTAAAGCGTAAAACCGTCTGCGTTTGGTTCAACAATACCAGCGGATGCCCCTTCATGTACCCGTATAGGAACGCTATACGTGGTGTGTTGCATTGGAGTGCCGTTATCGCTTGCGTCAACGGTTACGTGATAAATGCCTGGCGATAATCCTTGAGGATTAAATTCGCAGGCGTAAGAAACATAAGTTGTACCATTCCCTCCTTGAAGGCTTGTAAGCCCTAAAGGTGCATCCGTACTGATTGCGGTAGAAAGTACTTGTCCGTATTCAGGAGTCAAAACCGAAAGATCGAAGACTGCTGTGCTATTGCTCTTTTGTAGGGTGTCACCCGTGTAGACATCAATCGTGTCACAAATATTGCTATTAATTACCAGTGGAGGCAAGTTGCTAGACGCCATTCCGGCCAGGTCGAAATACACTTCTTGACCATCCAAAAAATCAACCCGGTCATTTAATCCATAGGGTCCATCGAAAAATGTTCCGTGGTCATCAAATAAACCTACTTGAAAAAAGTCAATTCCATTACCGATATTCACCCCTACATTAGCGGGAGACCCTCCAATTCCCCCACTACCATTTGAGGCATCTCCTGTGGTCCATTGCATATCTCCATAGCAAAAGGAAACGTTGTTACTTCCATGGATGAGGGTATCGCTTCCATTGGAAATTACCAATTGAAAAGTATTGACTAAATCGTCGTGTTGATCGAAATAACCGACATGGTCCCAAACAACGATCAATGCATCGTTGGTTACCTTGTACCACACGTTTCCACCGTTAGGGGAGCGCGTATCAACATCTCCCCAAAAGGGAGCAATCATATTAAAGGTAGGGTCCGGAAAGGCATTTGCTGTATATTCAAAATATGGCGCCAAAAAGGAGACGTTTCCGTTGTTGTTAATAACAACGCTATCATACAAGGTGCCATAAAAATCAAAGCTAAACGGTAAGGTGATAAAGCCAGAAGACCAATCATCGTTGGGGGTCATGGCCAGGTTAAACGTATTATCCAAAGGAATAAGGCAGTTGCACGCACCATTTTTATCTTGATTTGAAGTGGGTTTAATGGATTGAACTGGGGATTGAACATTCGGAAGGTAGGTGGTGCCGGGGATTAGGCCGCCTTCCTTTTTCAACGTTTGGTACGCATCATCCGATAATAAAACCGTTGTTTTTTGAGCGAAGGAGGTTCCTGCCACCATCACGCAGAGGTAGATTAGCTTTTTCATGGCCGTAAAATTTAGGGTTTGTTCTAGGCTTAACGACCGGGGTTTCATTTCCGTTGCCTACAGGATATAAAAAAACCCGGGTAAACCGGGTTATTGAATTGTGAAAATAAGGCTAGTGCTTGGATAAATAATCAGCAACGCCATCAAAACTTGGTTTCATTGCGGCCTCTCCTCTGTGCCAATTGGCAGGACAAACCTCTCCGTTTTCTTCAAAATACTGAAGCGCATCTACCATTCTTAAGGCTTCTTCCACATTTCTTCCTAATGGGAAAAAATTCACCAATTGGTGCATTACCGTACCGTTTTTGTCGATTAAGAACAATCCTCGGTAGGCAATCATTGGTCCACTAGCCGTTAGAGAACCTTCCATATCGTATTCGTATTCTCCAGCGAGAACACCAAAGGCTTCTGAAATCGTTTTTGATGTATCGGCCACAATAGGATAGGTTACTCCTTGAATCCCACCTTTATTTTTTGGGGTTTGTAACCATGCCCAATGGGATTCTTCAGTGTCGGTTGAACAAGCAACCACTTTCACACCTCGCGATTCAAATTCTCCTAATGCCTGCTGAAACGCATGCAATTCCGATGGACAAACAAAGGTGAAATCCTTTGGATAAAAAAAGAATAATACATGGTTCTTACCAAGGTATTGATCCAAGGAAAAGCCATTTACAATCTCACCACCATTAACCACTGCTCCTGCGCTGAATGAAGGAGCCTTTTTACCTACTAAAACTGACATGTTATTTTGTTTTTTAAATTACTAACCACAAAGGTAGAAAACAATGCAAGCGCTGTTGTGTTCAAAAAGTAAAACTTTATCCTACCCGTTAAAATAAATCCCAAAAAGGAACACCACAAAAGTAGGGTAAATTATATATAGCTAAAATCAAATTAAACTATTTTTGTATAAAAAATATCGATGATATCCCTTCAACAAATGCGTTATTTGCTCATCCTTAGCGAGGAGCGACAGTTTCTAAAGGCCAGTGAACGTTGTTTTGTTACCCAGCCCACCTTGTCCATGCAGGTTAAAAAAGCAGAGGAGCAGTTGGGGTACGCTATTTTTGATCGAAGTTCCAATCCTTTAGCACTCACACCATATGGAGAAGAGGTTTTACCTATTATTCGGGAAATACTCGAAGAAAATCAGAAGCTGAAAGCGATTAACGATCGGTTAGAAGGAAAGCTTAAGGAAGAAATAAGAATAGGAATTATTCCTACCGTTTCGGTCTACATGATTTCTGCTTTATTTGATCGGCTTTCAGCTCTACTACCGCAGGTAAGGGTTGTATTCTTGGAACATCGAACCGAAGAATTGTTGTCAGAAATGGAGCATGGCGCTTTGGACTTAGCGCTACTAGCAGGGCCTTATCAACAACCTAAGTTTCGGACAATCCCTTTGTTTACGGAAGAAATAGAGCTTTACGGCGATTTGGGAGAAGAGAAGGCGGTAGATGTTTTGGCGTTGGATGGACATCAACCCTGGTTACTCAATAAAGGGAATTGCTTGCGAACCCAAATCATTAATTTCTGTAAACTTCAAGACCAACCGGGATTTGCGTGGGATTATCAAGGAGGAAATTTAGACCTTTTGATAACGATGGTAAACCAAAATGGCGGATACACCTTACTTCCTTCCAATTTTCGTTCTCCTCTCGAACGTACAGGGTATCGAAAAAAAATTCATTCTGCCTATGGAAGACCTGCACGAGAAATTATAGCCGTTTTTTCCCAGAGAAGTTACAAGGTTCAACACTTGGAAAAAATGGTTCGTGAAATTCAGCACACCTTTACCACAAAGGAAAAAGGCCCTTTTTGCTTACTCGATTGGAAATAAGTTTTGAAAAAATTTATTTTTTCATTTCGGCCACGAAATCATCGTACGATAAGGGCTTCATTTTTAGGCTGGCGTTGGCTTTGAAATATTGGGTAAGTTTTTGTTCCGCCAACTGGTCATAAATGCTGTTGGCCTGATCCTTTTTCGCCAATAACTCTTTGGCTGATTTTTCTAACTCAGCCTCCTCAGGGGCAGGAAGACCATATTGCGCATAATTATTTACAATCAATGCTTTTGTGAAAGCAATAACTTCATCATATACCAATTGCGTATTGGATTCTTTGAAGATTTTTGATTGTATAAGTTGCCATTTCAACGAATTTAAGTACGCTTGAAATTCCGCGTTAATTTCTTCCTCACTAATTGGTTTTTGTGCACTGGCAACAATCCAACGCTTTAAGAATGCTTCTGGAAAATCCATCGATACATCCGACATTAATCGATCGTAAACTTTGCGCGTCATCAAGCGATCCGCATCGCGCTCAAACATTTGTTCTAAATCTTTTTGCACGCGATTTCTCAAGCCTGCCTCATCGGTTATCTCCCCGTCTTGAAATAATTTTTCGAATAACTCTTGATCTAGCGCAGCAAGCGATAAGTGTTTAATATCCGTTATTCTAAACTCAAAAACTACGTCCTCACTGGGTAGCTCTTCTGGTTTTAGGCCTAACATGGAAGCCTTGTCCGCTTCATCCTTGGATACCAAAGCCGGATTTAGTATAAAGATATCCTCTTTTTTTCGGCCGATAAGGCTTGTTTTGGTATCAGCGTCCGGAAGAAACTCCATGGACAGGGTCGTACTGTGCTCAATCCCCCCCGCTTTGGGCGCCCCTTGTTCGTCCAATTCGGTAAAAGTTCCTAATACCAAATCTTTTTCGCCAACAGTCTCTACGCTGGATAATTTTCCATAGCGGCGTTGTAAATCTTCAATTTGTTGTGAAACCAATTTCTCGTCTACACGAACCGTATGGTATTCAACACCATTTTTTAACACTGTTTGATAATCAAAAGTGGGACTCATGCCAATTTCGAATGTAAACTTAAAGGTGCTTGGTGCATCGAATGATCCTTCCATACTATGATGGTTGGATGGAATCGGGTTCCCCAAAATTTCCAGTTTATTGTCTTGGATGAAGGAATAAACCCCTTCGTTGGCTAAGGTATTTAATACTTCCGCGAGTACCGATTTGCCAAATCGCTTTTCGACTACCCCCAAAGGAACATGTCCCGGACGAAATCCTGGTATTTTAGCCGTTTTTCGGTGCTTTTCTAAAGAACTTTTTACCTTATCCTTGTAGTCGCTGGAATCAATTTCCACCGTTATTAAACCATTTAATGCGTCGATTTCCTGTCGAGTAACATGCATATATACTATCGTTTCGTTTTAAAATAAAAAAGGTCCCGATTTCACGAGACCTTATGGTGCGGATGGAGGGACTCGAACCCGCACACCTCTCGGCACTAGATCCTAAGTCTAGCGTGTCTACCAATTTCACCACATCCGCATAAAAAAAGTACTCCGCTGAGTATTTTGGACTGCAAAGATAAAGAAATCTTACATAATCCCAAGCGCATTTACCTAGGAAATATTTTCCCGAAGCGAGGCGCGAATTTTTTTCATAAACTCTGAAGCATAAACAAAGGATTCAATCTCCGGATTGTTTGTTTCAATGATATCTCGTTTATCGCCGCTCCACCAATTTTTCCCCTGATGGATGAACAAGATGTTGTCACCAATTTCAATTACACTGTTCATGTCATGGGTAATAACAATTGTGGTAATGCCATATTCATAGGTGATATCTTTGATTAGGCTGTCAATAACTATCGCAGTTTTTGGGTCAAGCCCTGAATTGGGTTCGTCGCAAAACAAATATTTTGGATTCATCGAGATGGCCCGCGCGATGCCCACGCGTTTTTGCATACCGCCGGAACATTCGGAAGGGAATAGTGCATTTCTTCCGGATAGGTTAACGCGCTCAAGACAAAAATCAACGCGGTCTTGCATTTCTTTTTTGGTCATTTTGGTGAACATACGGAGTGGAAATTTTACGTTTTCCTCTACGGTCATGGAGTCAAATAAGGCCGCCCCTTGAAAAAGCATTCCAATTTCTTGCCGCAACGCAGTTTTCTGTCGTTTATCCATTTGTGTAAAATCCCTTCCGTTGTAGAGGATTTGACCCTGATCCACTTCGTGTAAGCCTACCATACTTTTTGCGAGTACGGTTTTACCTTGTCCTGACTGCCCGATGATGAGGTTGATTTTACCCGGTTGAAAATCTGCCGTAATATTAAACAAAACTTGTTGCTTCCCAAAGGTTTTATCAACGTGTTGAACAGAAATCATTGTTAAAGGAGCATCAGTTTAGTAATAATGAAATTGGTGATAAGTATGGTAATGCTACTGATCACGACGGCCTTTGTGGAGGCACGTCCCACGTCTAAGGAACCCCCTTTGACGTAATAGCCATAAAAAGAGGATACCGAAACGATTATGAAACCAAATGCAACCGTTTTAATTAAGGCATAGATAACGTTGTATACTTCAAACCATGACCGCAACCCAAGTACATAGGTTTCTGCCGTGGATAAGTCAGATATAATCAAAGAAATCAAACCTCCAACCATGGCTAATATCATCGAAAAAATCACTAGGATGGGAAAGTATATGACTGCGGCGAATACCTTAGGTAGGATTAAGTGGTTCAGAGAATTGATCCCCATAATTTCAAGCGCATCAATTTGCTCGGTTATGCGCATGGTTCCAATTTCTGACGAAATATTTGAGCCCACTTTTCCAGCCAGAATGAGCGAGATTATGGTAGGAGAAAATTCCAAAATGACGCTGGATTGTGTAATGTAGCCTACCGTATAGCTAGGCAGTAAGGGGTTGTCCATGTTCGAAGCCGTCTGCAATGAAATAACCGCACCGATAAACGTTGACATTAGCACTACAATGGGGATGGAGCTTATTCCAATAGCATGGATTTCCCGCATAAGCATGGCCCAAAACACCGAGAATTTTCTTGGTTTTCTTAATACCCAACCCATCATGAGAAAATAGGCTCCAAGGTTTCGAATCATATTCACACGATAAAAGTAATATTTATTTTCGTCTCATTAATCTTCGGTATGATTGCTATCTTTGATTACGATGGATAAACGTTCAATGTACGTCCAAGCCTTTTCAAAATATGTCCCCCCGGAATTTGCCTCTATTCCTGCCGATCTTTTACTTCAGTCTGAGGTTCATTTTAAAATCGTTCGCGGACGAAAAACGAAATGGGGTGATTTCCGACCAATGGGGCGCAAAGGGAAACCGCAAATTACGGTGAATGGTGATTTAAACCCTTACGCATTCTTGATTACCACCTTACATGAGTTTGCCCATTACCATGCTTTTCGAGCCTTTGGAAGATCGATACAACCCCATGGCAAAGAATGGCAAACCGAGTATACCAGTCTTTTAAACCAACTTTTGGATACCCCGTACTTACCGCAGTCCCTTCACACAGCGCTTAAACGATCCTTGAAGACCGTAAAAGCCAGTTCCTGTTCTGATGTGGCGTTGAGCAGGGTATTATTAAGCTTTGATTCCCCCAAGGACGACGAACACTATTTAGAAAGACTTCCAAAAAACACTAAATTTGTACTTAATGACAGAGTCTTTGTAAAGGGGGATAAGCGAAGAACGCGCATTCAATGCCTGGATATCGTGTCTAAAAAATATTATTTGATACATCTTTTGGCTAAAGTAAAACCCATCAATGAATAAGCATAACCTTCATGTGATGATCATGGCAGGCGGCATTGGTAGTCGTTTTTGGCCCCTATCAACGACAGCGAAACCCAAACAATTCGTGGATGTACTAGGTATAGGTAAGTCCCTTCTTCAAGTTACATTTGAAAGAATGCTTACCTGTGTTGAGACAGAAAACACATGGGTATTAACGAATAAAATGTATCGGAGAGAAGTTTCAAATCAATTGCCTCTCCTTAACCCTTCTCAAATTTTATGTGAACCGGAACGAAAGAATACAGCACCTTGCATTGCCTATGCTGCAGCAAAATGTTGGCATTTAAATTCGAACGCTATTTTAATCATTGTTCCTTCCGATCATATTATCCTTAATACAGAAACGTTTAAGGAAAGCGTACAAAAGGCTGTTCAGGTAGCAGAAGAAGGAGCGATTGTAACCTTGGGCATAAAACCAACTCGGCCGGATACGGGCTACGGATACATTGAGGTATCAAAAGAGCAGATGGAATCCAGTGCTTCCTCGAAACCGGTACTTCGTTTTTGTGAAAAACCATCTCCGGAAAGGGCAAGACAGTTTATGGAGGATGGAAATTTCTTGTGGAATGCCGGAATCTTTGTTGCCTCTGTACAAACACTGAAGGAAGCCTTTAATTCTTATGCGCCAGTTATTCATGATGCTTTTTTTGAACGCATTGAATCACGCCCATCTCTAGATGAAGAAGGATGGGTTCAAAAGGCTTTTTCAGAGGTTCCAAGCATTTCATTTGACTTTGCTGTAATGGAGAAGTCGGAAAATATAAAGGTTGTTCCTTCAACCTTCGATTGGAGCGATTTAGGTACCTGGGGGAGTTTGGATCAACTGGCCACTAAAGACCAACAAGGGAATGCTGTGGTTCAAGGGAATGCTCATTTACTAGCGACCCACAATTGCTTGGTGCATATTTCTAAAGAAAAACATATTTTTTTGAACGGTGTCCAGGATTTGATCATTGGTGAATCGGATGGACGAATTTTTATTGCGCACAAAGATAAAGAGCCTGAATTGAAAGGTGATTTTGAACATATATGTAAAGAAAACAAAGATTTTCCCGCTTGATTATGGTAAAGATTAGAACCATTGAATTGGGAGAATTCCCCATCTTATTAGCACCGATGGAGGACGTGAGCGATCCGCCCTTTAGAGCCTTGTGTAAACGCCATGGTGCCGACCTAATGTACACGGAATTTATTTCTTCTGAAGGGCTTATCAGAGATGCCGCTAAAAGCGTTCAAAAAATGGATATTTTTGAGTACGAACGTCCAATAGGTGTCCAGATCTTTGGGTCAGATGTCGAAAGTATGGTTCATGCAGCCCAGATTATTGAAAAGGTTAACCCAGATATATTGGACATTAACTATGGATGTCCGGTAAAAAAAGTAGCATGTAAAGGTGCCGGAGCCGGTTTGTTGCAAGACATTCCGAAAATGGTTAAGTTGACGGAGGCCGTAGTAAAAGCGGTAAATATCCCTGTCACAGTAAAAACGCGGTTGGGTTGGGATGATCAAACGAAGAATATTGTTGAAACCGCCGAAAGGTTACAAGACATTGGAATTGAAGCCTTGACGATTCATGGTCGAACCCGAAAGCAGATGTATAAAGGAGAAGCCGATTGGACCTTAATTGGTGCAGTGAAAGATAATCAACGCATGAAGATTCCAATCTTTGGAAATGGTGATATTGATACGCCCGAAAAGGCTTTGTTATACAAAAACCGTTATGGGGTGGACGGCATTATGATCGGTAGAGCATCGATTGGTAACCCGTGGATATTTAATGAGATGAAAGCCTTTTTAAAAGAAGGAAAGCGACTTGAGCGACCAACGCTAAAAGACCGTGTGGAAGCGGCTACTGAACACTTAGATTTTAGTGTGCAGTGGAAGGGTGAGCGCCTTGGGATAGTTGAAATGCGAAGGCATTACACGAATTACTTTAGGGCATTACCCCATTTCAAAGAATACAGACAAACCCTCGTTACGAGTATGGATTTGACTGAAATCAAGCAGGTTCTTACATCCATTCAAGAGGAATATACCTTCGTTTAGAAAAGTAATTTCTTATTGTTTTTAAAGGTATTTTGCAGATAATTTATAATAAACGTGGCTTCTACTTTGATGCTTCCCTGAATGGCATTTTTTTGGATTTGATCGATACCCCCTCGAATTTTGGATCCATTTACCTCCCACGAAAATTCATTGCGCAAGCTTTCATTTAACTGCAATGGGGTTTCGGACGAGGTGTAAAGATGAACGCTTGGTTGAGGGGAGGAATAGTTAAGTAAGGGAGAAAAGAGAAACCGCCATTTATTTTGTTCCGCTCGCAATAATCCTTTGCTGAGCAGGGTGTTTTGAAATGCCATTCCTTTACTGTTAAGGTCGAATAAAACCGAATATCCCGGAACGGTACTGGTTTTGTACCGAACTACCTCAATTACATTAAAATCTTGGTCAAACTGAGATTCTATAATTTTCTCCGTAACGTTGACACTTCCCCCTTCCCTAAAAGAGAAATTACCTTGCCAAGCCTCGAGAAATGCCAATAATGGAAAATTAATTTTTTTTGCGTACCGCATTGCTTTTTTCTTAACTATTAACCCAATATTTGATGCAAAAAATTGAGGGTTGACATGAAGATCTATTTGCTTTAAGTCACTTTCCTGTTTTGGTAATGCCTTTCCTTGATTGGCAATAGCAAGGCCGTGAGGCGTTGCGGTATGCACGTAATATTTGAGCGTTACCTCTGAAGAATCATTGTCGTGTGCGAATATGGCGTAGTCACAACCCCATTCCTTAATGCGTGGTGATTCCGTGTAAAATACAAGTCGGTCTGTTTTAAAGACCGGTGACTCCAGGAACCTTCGCCATTGCGGCCTCATGCCTCCAGGTTTTGTATTCCGGATGGTTAACCAATGCTTATTAAATTGAGTTCCAAGGTAAACAAACAAGTAGCTTTTTTCATAGGCAAGGCTCAATTTGAGTTTCGGAAGGTGATAAACTCTATGTCCATTTTGAGAGGAATCGATAAGCGTCGTAGTTTTTTTAAAGGGGGTTATGAAATCTTCTAATTTACTAGAATCAACAACAGAAACCATAAATCCTAATTCCTGGGTGTTGGGGTTAGCGAAAAAATAAACTTGACTATTTAAGTTGATTCCGCTGTTTTTTGCTTGGCTTAGGATAAAGTCTGCGGAGGCAAACTCTCGAACCGGTAGTTTGTATTTAAAAAGAATTCCTTGAATTTCTTTGCTTAGGTCTATAAAATTCATCTGGCCAATGATCTCTCCATCTGGTAAACGCTCGGTAATTTTGACCTCTGTTTTGGTAGGTTTTATTTGGTTTCGAAATAGGAGAATACCTCCTAGTACGATGATTAAAATAATGAAAAGGGCGCTTTTTTTTAGGAACTTCACTTGGTGAATAAAAAAACCGTATTTAACAAATCAAGTAAGTGTTTGCCCGAATTTTCAGTCCCTTCATACCGATAATTAACATGGTATTTTGAATACAATGCTTTACCTGGTTCAGAGTATAAGGCAAGTTGTCCTCGCGTTTCTTTTAACGATTCAATTAAGCGCTGCTGTTCATTAGGGAAAAAATCAACAGGTAATTTCTCTGCCACCGCATTTAGGTCAATAACCCCGTTCATAGAGCCACCTTTTTTCATACGCTTATAGGTTTTCTTGGTCAAGGCTTCTTCCCCATATCCATTAAGGTTGTTTTCGATGAAGGACTGATCATTACTGACAATAAAAAGCCCATTTCTATGGGTCATGAACATGGGGGCAGCATTGAAAACTACATTGTTTAAAACCCAATAATCTCCTTTGTTCTCAATTTTACTTGAAATTTGGCTCAATTGCGTTAAAATCATTTCCGGAATATCTCCTCTTTCTGTACTGAACCCCATGGTAAAAACAGGCATATCCTCTTCTGCATCAGTAATTACATCCACGTAATCAAAGGTATTTTCGTCGTATTTAAATTCAATCTTTTTAGTGTTTACCTTTTTCACTCCATTAAAGGTCATGAATAAACTTCCTTTATAGGTTTTAAATAAGGCATCTTTATTCATAAGTTCATCGAGTAATTTGAGAACCAAAACATTCATGATAACCCTATCATTCTTTTGTTTCGATAGAATGGGAATTAAAATTTCAAAAGCTTTTTCGTAAGCCTTTCTTAAATTGATATTGTAGGTAAAGAAGGCTGGATGGTCTCTTTTTACGTACTTTAGAATGTTGGGATCAAATTTAGAGTCCTCCATTTCGGTGTATATTTCCCCAAGTTTCTGTGAGTACTGAGCTGTAATGTCAATATCGATGGAGTGATCTTTCAAAATTAAATCTCCAGTAATTAAATTTCCGTCAAAAATTTCCTTCATGTCAACAAACAATAATGGTAGGACTGCCTTTAAGTACCACAACGAACGGGAGTGTTCCAGGTTCTTCTCATTATCTAAGTAGAAAACTCCAGCCACGGGGTGTGTTAACAGTTCATTGAAAGCTGCGGCATGGTTTACTAGGCGTTCTCCGCGGTCGATAACCCCTTTTAAAAGCGCATCCACACCTTCCTTTTTTAAATAGAATTGAACGCTATCCAATAATTCGTTATAGTTTTTTTCGTAGTCAATACCGCCGGCCGAGAGATCGATGTACTCACTTTCTTCGTAATCTTCGTCTGGCGCGACCTCTTCTATTTGGGCTTCTTGGTTATATGGGGACAAATTCCCTCGGGCATACCAAATGGAATCTGTAGTTGCTGTAACTAGTGCTTCAATGGGTTCAACCTTAATGAGCATAGCGACGTTATTTTGGATTACCAAGTGGTTGAATAGGGAATTGTAAATTTCGGTATTTGAATTCCAATTTGATAAAAAGTCAAAGTCATCGAAAGCAGAAAATAGCGCTTTTTTATCTTTTATTCCAAAAGTAAATCCAGTGATTTCGTAGCGTGCGTCCTTGCCGAAAAAAATATTTATTCGTTGATCAAAGTCGATTCCAGCATCATTCAGTGATTTAGCTTCTGTGGACCCATCAAATAATTCTTGATGTATATCGTCCATGAAATCATAATTAATGAGTTCCTCCACACTGATTTTTTCGAGGAGTTGTAGGTTATTAATACTGAAAACAGAGGACGATTGAGAGGGGATGAGTGCTTCTGATTTCTGGCCAAAAATCAAGGTGCAAAAAACCAAAAAGAATGGTGTCGTAATGTTTTTCATTATCTCTGAGGGGTTAATACGACCGTGTTTTCTAAAAGTCGGTTGTTATTTCGGAGTTCAAAGGCGTTTACCTGCAGAAAAGTAGCCGTTTTACTCGGGTTAAGTTTGCATTTTACATTGGTTACTTTTGCAATTGGGCGGCCATATCGACCAATACTTGTATACGTTCCTGTTTTCAATAAAGGTAGATCAGTATTTTGGTAATTCCTTGACTTTTCTACAATGGCTCCTGGAATAATTCGAGAAACATTGGTGCCATCCCAAACAATCCAATCTCCATCATGGGCAGGATTAATAGGGGCCTCATTCATAATAGCTATCGTTTTCTTCAAGGCTTTTTGCAAGTTATTGACGTGATTAAAGTCACAACTAAACTTTACAATAAAATCAACGGTATTGAGATCAATTTTTACATTGCTGATACCGGGTTCGTTAGCCAACAAAGCTTGAAATTCGCGAATGGTTTTTTTAATTTCTTCTATGCTGGGAACTTTTTGATTGTTAAAGCTATCAAGTGCAAGGATGGAGTTTACTTTAACTTTGCTAGCGCTTAAATTGATAGAATATTTTAAGGTTCCGGAACCATCGTTGTTCAATGTGAGATCATCAATTATGTCTATGCAGGATGAAAGAAAAAGCATAGGAAGAAAAATCAAAAGGTAGCGCATCATAATTTACCTGTACAAACAAAGTTAATACCATTCATGAGAATAAACTACTTTGAAGACCATTATTATTAACATAAGGATATTGTGCTTCTGGAATATTATTATTCTCGGATAATAGAATTGATTTTTTTACCGGATGGGCCTTCATAAAATGGTCCGACAATATTGAAAACGATTGTATGGGTTCCTTCCCTGTTAAAAAGTTATCTATCTCCGATGCCTCTAATAGCAGGGGCATTCTTCGCTTCTGATTATGAATTTCAGCCATGAGTGTATTAGCTTCAGTAGTAATAATACTAAAGGTTCGAAGGGGTTCTGACCCGATTTCCGAGCCCCATTCGTCGTACAACCCTGCCATTGAAAAGATGGGGGTATTAATGGGGTAAATAAAATAGGGGGTTTTGGTATTCCCCATTAGTTGCCATTCGAAAAAACCATCCGAGGGAACTATGCAACGTTTTGTTTCGGTCAAACGATAATAGCTCTTTTTTTCGTGAAGGGTTTCTAATCGGGCGTTTAATGTTCTTTGGCGAAATTCTTTAGGTTCATTTCCTTGATACCAATGGGGCAAAAGGCCCCATTCCATCGTTTGTAGGCTCGGGGAGGAAGTAATAACGCGCCACTTCGGAAGGGTGAAACCACTGGCATAAAAGAGAGGGGATTGAGGAAAAAGAGTAGGAATGGAGCGCTTATAAATCTTGGCTAATTGCTCGTTCGAGGACGTACTAGAATTGCTGTAACACATCCCTGTCTATGAAATTACTCAGGCATTCCGTTAGGAGTGCAACGTAAGTTTTTTTTCCAGTTCTTCTAGGTAAAGACGGAACTGTTTATCGGTTTCTGATAAGTTCAATACGGTACGGCATGCATGCAACACTGTTGCGTGGTCTTTTCCTCCACAATGCGCACCTATGTTGGCTAGCGAGGATTTGGTCATCTTTTTCGAAAAATACATGCTAATTTGACGGGCTTGTACTACCTCGCGCTTTCGTGTTTTTGATTTTAACATTTCAATGGGCAAATCAAAGTAATCACAAACGATTTTCTGAATATACTCAATCGAGACCTCCCGCGCGGTGTTTTTAACAAATTTATCTACCATCTGCTTGGCTAAGTCCAAGGTGATGGCTTTTTTATTTAAGGATGCTTGGGCTAATAGCGTATTGAGCGCTCCTTCAATTTCTCGAACGTTGGTGTTAATTGAATACGCCAAGTATTCAACCACTTCTGAAGGTAATTCTATGCCACTGCCATGCATTTTTTTCTCTAGAATTGCAATACGCGTTTCCAAGTCTGGAATGGATAAATCTGCAGATAAGCCCCATTTGAAACGAGAAAGTAAACGCTGCTCCATTCCTTGCATTTCTACAGGCGCCTTATCTGAAGTTAAAACGATTTGCTTACCGTTCTGGTGTAAGTGATTAAAGATGCTAAAAAAGACATCTTGCGTTCGCTCTTTTCCTGCAAAAAATTGAACATCGTCAATGATTAACACATCAACCATTTGATAAAAATGAACGAAATCATTAGTCGTTTGGTTTTTAATGGCATCGATAAACTGATGGGCAAACTTTTCCGATTGAACGTACAAGACGGTCTTGCTAGGATGCTGTTCCTTGATGGATATTCCTATGGAGTGGGCTAAATGGGTTTTACCTAAACCGACGCCGCCATAAATAAGCAAAGGATTAAAAGCTGTTCCTCCAGGTTTGTTAGAGACAGCATAACCCGAGGCTCTGGCTAATCGATTACAATCTCCTTCAATGAAATTTTCAAAGGTAAAACTAGGAATCAAGTTGGAATCGATGTTCACCTTCTTAAGCCCCGGAATTATGAATGGATTGCGAATCTGTTGTTCCGAAGCTGGGATAGGAATATTTAAGGGAGTATTCTGCAGGGATCCCGCATTTTGCGTCGGAAGTTTTACGGTGTAAGGCGTAGTATTGCGCTGGTTGTTTTCCATTACAATGCTATATTCTAAACTCCCCTCAGGACCAATCTCCTTTTTTATGACTTTACTAAGAAGGGTAATGTAGTGTTGCTCCAACCATTCGTAAAAGAAATGGGAGGGAACCTGAATGGTTAGGATATGGTTTTCTAATTTGACAGGTATGATGGGCTCAAACCAAACCTTGAAGGCCTGCAAGGAGATGTTATCTTTAATAACCTTTAAACACGCCTCCCAAGTAGCAAAATGATCCCTCGTCATAATTTAAAACCCCTTTTTCAAATAAAAATTAACCTTCTGAAGTGCAGGTAAATATGAATATTACCTAATCTTTAAGCACCATTAAAAACTTGTGAACAAAGATTCACAAAAAAAACTTTAAAAAAAAGTCGAAAAGCTATTGACTTTTAATTATTTTTTACTTGTCTAAAAAAAACAAATACGTGTCAGAAATAAAAAAAGAAGGCCTCGAATGTATTGCGTTTTTTTCGAAAAATCAAGTTAATTTCGAATTAATTATGAAGCTTTCTTTCGTTCACGAACAAACCTTCCGAATTCGGTACAGCGAAACCGATAAAATGGGTTTTTGCTATCACGGGAATTATGCCGCTTTCTTTGAAATGGGTCGCGTTGAGGCTCTGAGAACGCTCGGCATACCGTATTCCGAATGGGAAGCGCAAGGCATCTTACTTCCTGTTGTATCCTTGTCTACGCGTTTTCTTTTGCCTTTGCGCTATGATGAAGTAGTTACGATGAAAACTAACTTCACAGAACTTAATCGAGCGACGCTTTTTTTTGATTACGAACTTTACAACGAATCAAAACAACTTACAACCACGGCGCAGGTAACCTTGGTATGCCTTGATGCAAACCGTAAAAAGCCCCGCTCTGTGCCTGATTCATTACCTCAATCCCTTAAACCCTATGAAATCGAAACACGGTAACTTCCTTCTTGTACCCGGTAAGGATTGTTTAGAGAAAGAGAATATTCTGCTTCGAACCGATGCCGATTTTTTGGATGCGGAGCTTCGAAAAGAAGGAACTTGCGATTCGCGGTTTGTTTTATTGGGGATATCCGAATCGGTAGGCCCACTAGCGAATTATGGTCGTTCGGGTGCTGAACATGCTTTTCATGCCTTTCTTTCATTTTTTAGGAAAATGCCTCGTCGTACATTACCCCTTTCTTTTTTAGGGTGCATTGAATTCATAGGGCCTAAAGAATTGAGTCCAACAGCAGCAAGCGAAATGGTTATTGAATTGGATGATTTTGTTCTTTCTGTTTTGCATGCATTGGTAAAACCGAATCAAATTCCAATGGTGGTTGGCGGTGGGCACAACAATGCCCTTCCTTTGATACGATGGGCAAATTCCGTTCATAAGGAGCTTTCTGTAGTCAATATCGATGCCCATACAGATTGTCGTCCTACGGAAAACAGGCACTCAGGTAATAGTTTTTCAACAGCGATTGAAGAGGGTTCGCTAAAAGACTATTCCGTTTTAGGCCTTCATCAAGAAAGTTTGAGCGATGCTATGGTCTCTTTCATGAAGCAAAATGCGATTTTCTATACCTGCTATGAAGAGTATCTCATGCAAAGGCGCATGTTTATTGACGATTATAAGCATGTTTCTGAGGGAAGAAGGATTGGATTAGAGGTAGACTTGGACTGTATTGCAAACATGCCTTCCTCGGCTGAATCTCCCTCCGGATGGCGGCTAGATGACATAAGAAGGCTTTTGTTGGGGGTTAATCCTGAGGAGGTGTTGTATCTTCATTTGACCGAAGCAGCTCCGATAAGTGAACAAGAAAAACGGCATGTAGGAAAATCCCTCTCCTACCTTTGTTTCGATTTCTTAAACCCTACGGAATAACGGTTATCGTTTCCAACTGTATGACAATATCTGCACCACACCCTTCTGGTTGCATTGCTTTAGATGAGGTATAGGTGAAGCGTACTTTAAGTCCCTTTTTTTTCATCCCATCTTTCAAATTAAGTGGATAAGCCTTCTGGAAGGGGAGGACTACCCCGGGGTTATTGGTTTGATCAATAGAAAGGTATACCGGACAATTATTTTCATTGACATGCACGATGCCTATCAACGAACCATCGTTGGATGGGGTATTTGACTTAGCGTTCTTGTGGGCTTTACAACTTAAACCAAGAAGAATGACTATCGTTAAGGCTAGTGTTTTCATGATGTCGTTTTTTCAAAGGTATAAAAAAAGGGGGTTTCCCCCCTACTAAAATCAAACAACCTGTAGCATAGCTTATTTGAATATAGGGGTGTTCAACGGAGGATTTAAAAAAGGGTTACGGAGGTATTAACATTTTAACTTTGAAAATAATCACGCAATAGACTTTTAGGCTTCAGTCATCCGGATATTTTTGTGATGTGTTAATGACCGATAGAAAAAGAAAAGCGCTTGTTTCCTTGCTTGAGGATCCTGATGAAAAAATTTACCTCGTAATTAAGCAGGTAATTAAAGGAGAACGCGAGCGCATAGAACCGATGCTCCAAGAGGCTTTAAATCAATCCTTGAGGGGCTCTAAATATTTTGAGCGGATCGCCTCTATTTTACACGAAATCCACATCGATCGCGTAAAGCGCAATCTAAAAGATTGGAAAATGTCTTCAGAAAAGGACTTACTAAAAGCCTTAGTTACCCTTTCCAATTTACAGCAGCCATCCCTAAATTTGGAACAAATAGAAGCGGCTATTGAAAACATCAAGCGCGATGTCTGGCTTGAATTAAATGATTATCAAACCGCCTTTGAACAGGTTAAGATCTTTAATTATGTCTTTTTTGAAGTTCATCGTTTTGAGGTGCTTCCTTCCGCTCAGGTGGCCTTGAAACACCTCAATGTTGCTCATGTTTTAGAAACCAAGCAAGGGAATCCTCTGATTATAGGTTTATTGTACAGCATTATTGCCCATCGTTTGCAATTACCAATATACGGCATTGATTTTCCTGGGGTTTTCATTTTAGCTTGGATGGATGAAAAACAAGTCGCGATTGAAGTAGAGATGCTAAATGAATACGGAGTGTTGTTCTATATCAATCCTGCAGGTAAAGGAATTATTTTTGATGACCAACAAATCCATGCTTTTTTAAAGGAAATTGAGGTCGAACCGAATCGCCGTTATTTTGAGCCAACCTCCAACACGGGATTGATACATCGGTACTTAAAAGCATGCGAAGATTCCTGTAAATTCCAAGGCGATTTAACCATTCTGGAGGATTTGCTTGAAATTAAATCGGAGATTTAAGCTTGGTCTTATTGGCAAGTTGTCCACAGGCCGCATCAATGTCCTTTCCTCGGCTTCTTCTAACATTCACAATTAAGTTCTTTTGGGTTAAAAAGGATACAAATTGATCCGTTTGTTCTGGATTTGATTTTTGAAAAATCCCTCCTTCAATCGGATTGTACTCTATAACATTAATTTTACAGGGAACACAACGTGCAAAACGGGCCAGCTCGGCAGCGTCTTCCATAGAATCATTAAACCCGCTCAACAAGATATATTCAAAGGTAATTCTGGCCTCCGTTTTTTCATGGAAATAGACTAACGCTTCCCGCAACGTTTCCAAATTATTGGAGTCGTTGATTTCCATAATTTCACTCCGTTTTTTATCATTCGCTGCATGCAGGGAAAGGGCCAAATTAAATTTCACTCCATCATCCCCCAAACGCTTAATCATTTTTGCTATACCAGCTGTAGACAGGGTAATTCTTCTTGGGCTCATGTGCAACCCATTGGGCGATGTGGCAATAGCCATCGCTTCCATTACGTTTTTGTAGTTTAAAAGGGGTTCTCCCATCCCCATTAAGACAACGTTACTCAAGGGAATGTTATAGTGTTCTTGAGCCAATCGATTGAGATCAACAATTTGATCGATAATTTCTCCCGCACTCAAATTCTTTTGCAACTTTAATTTCCCCGTGGCGCAAAACGAACAAGAGAGGCTGCATCCTGCTTGGGATGAAACACAAGCGGTCATTCTTTTCTTCGTGGGAATTAGTACGCCTTCTATGGTTTTACCATCGAAAGTGCTGAACCCGCATTTAATCGTTTTGTCTTTGCTGACTTGCGAGGTTTCCAACCTTATTTTTCCGATGGTAAATTGAGATTCTAATAGGGTTTTTGTTGGAGCGCCTAGGTTGTGCATCGCATCGAAACTACCCACATTTTTTTTCCAGATCCAATCAAAAATTTGTTGGCAACGAAACTTAGGCAAACCAAAGGCTTGCAATTGGCCGATTAGGGAATCTACGGGAATATCTCTGATATCCTTTCGTGCATCGTGCATTTTATCGGGTTAGCATAACGGGCATAACCAACATTAAAATGTCTTCATTGGGTTCAGACGTTTCAACGGGTGTGAGCAAGCCCGCCCGGGATGGCTGACTCATGGCTAAATTTACGTTATCCGATTCAATGTTCGACAACATTTCAATTAAAAAACGAGAATTGAATCCAATTTCAATATCCTCACCGTGGTAGGAACAAGTAATTCGCTCATTGGCTTCGTTCGAGAAATCAATATCCTCCGCCGATAATTGAAGTTCAGAACCGACGATTTTTAACTTGACCTGGTGGGTAGTTTTGTTGGAAAAAATTGCAACCCTTTTGAGTGAACTTAAAAACTGTTGACGATCAATGGTCAGTACATTGGGATTTTCTTTAGGGATTACCGCTTCGTAGGTAGGATATTTTCCATCCACTAACCTACAAACCAAAATCATATCGTTAAAAGTAAACGTTGCATTCGATTCATTGTACGAAAGGGTTACCGATTCATCGCCTTTCAAATTTAACTTGAGTAGGTTTAGCGGTTTCTTCGGTAAAATAAATGCCGAACTACTTTTTGTATCGATGTCTTTTCGGGTATATCGAACCAGTTTGTGGGCATCCGTTGCAACAAACGTAATATCATCGGGTGAAAAATGACAGTACACCCCCGTCATTACCGGCCGCATTTCATCGTTTCCGATGGCAAATAGGGTACGGTTTATAGCAGAAGACAATAAACTTCCGGTTAAACCGATGGAACTGGTATAATTGTGTTCCGGTAGTTTCGGGAATTCATTCCCATTATATCCAACCATTTTGGACTTTCCGTTATCGTAGGTGATTTCGGTTGCAAAGTTCTCTTCGTTGATTCTAAACGTACAGGGCTGGTCAGGTAGGCTTTTTAATATCTCTAGGATTAATTTCGCTGGTATGGCGATTTTACCATCTTTTTCTGACTGAACCTCCAAATGAGTTATCATGGTGGTTTCCAAATCAGTTGCAGAAACCGTCAAGGTATTTCCTTGTATAGAAAACAAGAAATTATCTAGGATAGGCATTTTCGTGTTGGTGCTTAATACACCCGAAATCCGTTGAAGATGGCTAAGAAGTACACTGCTTGAGGTAACGAAATTCATAGAATTAATTTAAAAACAAAAATAACAATACTTTGTCAAACATACGATTTTTATTAGCTATGGCGCTAATTCATTTTTAACAATTCGGGGAAATACACGTGACCGGTAAGAATGTTGTTGAATACAAAATACTGGCATTTGACCAATTCTCCGCTGGGTAATAATGCCCAGAGATAATCCATATCATAAGGTACGCTTTCTCCAAGTTCATTCCGTCTTGGTTCGGCCGATTTGATTCGATAAAGTTTTAAAAGCGTGGTTTTACCCTTGACCTCCGTTAGGCGAACTTCGCAGAAAGGAATGCTGCGTTTTATGGAGTCCACTTGTTGGTCCTTCAAATCAAGCCGTTTAGTGTTCCAGTTGATTTTTTTGAATCCTTGTAAGTAACGGTAAATATTGGTGGTATCGATGCGTGGAATGGGTTTAGCATTCGATGTTACAGCAAAGGATTTGTTCCGACGTGCAACCGTAAAACTTCGTTTTGGGTTTTCTATATTATTTACATCCACAGATTGGATATCACTATCCTTCAAAGCAAAGATGCCCGAACAAGCCCATTCTTCCCGTGAGGCAAAAAATCGGGGTTCTATGATTCCTGACAAGCCCTTGATCCGCATAACAACTGGATATTGACCTTTAAACGTTGGGGTTTCCAATAGCATAATTTGACCCAAGTGATCTTGGGCAGGAGGTCCAATGAACCAGGTCTTCAAGGACTCATCCTCCTCAAAAAATTCCACGCGGACGTGTTGGGTTTTTAAAATGTTGGTGAATGTTTTTTTCGCCTTCTCTCCAAGATACCCTTTAAATTCAATGTGTTTCGCAGCATCTAAAATGAAATTAATATTTTCTCTTCGAACGCATTGCCCTTTTTCATCCTGCCACTGCCCTTTTACCTTGCGCAGTGTTATCGAATTTGACAACTTGTCCTTGATGGTTATTTTGTCAATTTTACTGGTATCCTTAATGGCAAATTCCAACAAGGCGTTGTCCGAGCCACCGTTTGATTTACTTAATCGATAGGCGATAAACCCAAGGGCTAGGATGGTGAGTAATACAAGGGCGCTTAGAACCAGAATCTTTTTATTTTTCATGGCTTTGTAGCATATTTTTTATGACGGAGGAAATAGAAAACTAAGCCCAGTAGGATAACCGAAGTAACCGGAATAAACACGTTGGCATATTTGATCAAGGATCCTTTGGATTTGATTTTTTCAGGGTTCATTTTGCGGATTTGAATTTGTTTGCTGCGCAATTCAATCAGGTTAGCTTCTCCTGTCATGTAATCTAGGATGTTCATCAGAAAGTCCTTATTTCCAATTTGAAAACGATACTTTTGATATTCCAGGTCTGTAAGTTGATTTGGGTTAACAGGATAACTCGTAGAGTCTTTTCCATCGAAAATGGTTTTATATTCGTTGGCGAGGAAGGTTCCGTTGCCTACGACAATTACTTTGTTTTCTCCATCCGTAGCGACCTTAATATTTCGGTATTTCTCTGGCAAGTAGCTTTTATATAAATCCGCAATCTGAATCCGATCTTGGAAATACGATTTGAATTTTCCCTCGGCTACAGCAGCCAACGTAATTTTGTTGTTCGGATCCATAGGATTATACGAAAACGCAGGATTTTTACCATAAATATCAAATTGTCCAAATCGAACTTGGGGAACAAATCCCGAAAGGCCTGCGTTGGAGGAGGTGGTTAGAATCGGGGTGATTCGTAGGTTGGGAACATTAATCAATTTTAGTTGGTTGCAATAGTGCATCGATACGGGCTCAATGCTTTTGGAAATCGGATGATCTGCAGGGGAAGATAAAATGTAGTAAGGCCAAGAGGTAACCGGCCCACGCGCACTCCAAAACTTGAAATCACAATTGACATCAAACGCATAGTTTTCTTGAAGTTTTATCCCATAACTGAACAATAATTTTTCGAGTTCTAGGCTTTTTCGCATGGTATGTACGCTGAGCGATCGGTTAAGCGTATCTTCTAGGAGGCTAAGGGTGTTAGCGAACACCATGAGTTTTCCTCCGTGCATGACAAATTGATCCACCAAATACATGTCCCTTTCGCTAAAAGGAAGGGTTGGGTTGGCGATTATCAAACCATCCATGGAATTTAACTCCCTAAGGGATTCTAGACCATTGAGTGAAAAATCAATGAACTTCGAATCGAAATAAGGATCCATCGCATTTTTTGCAATTTTTAATTGGTTTTGATTCAACTCGCCATGCCCTAAAAGAAAGCCAATTTTCTTCTTTTTTTCTTGAGACACTTTTCGAATGGCGGACATTAAATTATATTCTAGGTTATTTATCGCCCCTTGAGTAAGAAAAGACAACTGATCCATGGTTATTCTTGAGCCGGTTCTCGAGGGCAGAAATTGTACCGTAGATTCGATCGTAATTCCATTGGCAGAGCAATTAATTTCCGCAGCTGGCCAAATTCTTTTCTGAACATTACCGTTCTCACTTTTATAGCTAATGGAAACGGGGTGAATGTCTTTTTTTCCTAAAAAATCGGCTACTTCCCCAAATTCTTTATCGGTTTTACCCGCCATGGGGTCCTCAAATTGAAATTCTATTCGATCTCCAACAATGCGTTTAATGTCCTTCAATTTATCTTCTATGGCATTTCGGAACACCTGAAGCTCCGCGGGTAAATCTCCTTGTAAGTACACTTTGACATTGATACGATTTTCAGAGGGTTTCACAGCCTTGGTAAGGTAACTTTTTGTGGATTGCGCCATCGAGTACCGTTGATCGTCGGTCATATCCAATTTAAACGAAAGGAAAAATGCGATGACGTTAACGAAAAAGAGAATAACAATGGCACCGGAGAAGAAGCCAAAGCGGAAGAGGTTTCGAAATTTACCTTGACTCACAAGTTTATTTTTTAAGAGATTTGATGGCGGTATGCGAAGCCAATAAAAAAACAGCAATGACGGAAAAGAAGTACACCAGGTCTTCGCTTAAAATGACCCCTTTTTTAATGGAATCGTAATGTGTGTTTAGACCGAAGTATTGGATTAAAAAGTCTAATTTGCCAAATTTTGCATAGGAACCTATCAACGATATACCATCGTACAGGATGTAGCAAAACGTTAAGGAAGTGATAAATGCAATAATTTGACTGGACGTTAAAGCGGATGCAAAAATACCAACCGACACAAAGCACGACCCCAATAAAAACAGTCCGATGAAGGAGGTTATCGTTGAGCCATCGTCAATCACCCCTACCGGGTCACCAAGATAATGAACGGATGCATAGTAAATTAAAGTGGGGAGAAGGGAAATTAGCAATAGGGTAACTCCGGCTAAATATTTAGCGAGTAAAATCCCAAAATCACTTATGGGACGGGTATAAAGTAATTCTATGGTACCCGTTCTTCGCTCGTCTGCAATGGAACGCATGGTAATCGCTGGGATTAGTATGAGGAAGAGGTAGGGAGTGGTAGAAAAAAAAGGTAGCATATCGGCCAATTGAGCCTCCAGAAAATTTCCATTAAATACCCAATGGAACAACCACGTTGCAACTAAAAAAATGAGGATAAAGATATAGCCAACGGTTGAATTCAGAAAACCACGAATCTCTTTCAAATATAGCGCCCGCATATGGAATTGGAATTATTTATCAAAATTAGAATTTTTAGTCAATGTGCGATGTAGCCTATCCATTTTATTTCTATGTATCGGCGGCATACCAATGGTAGCTTTCTAAGGTCGAAACCTCAGCAGGAATTAAAAATAGCGGTTTTATAGTGCCCCAAAACGCTTTAAATGCTGCAGAAGCACGGTATAACTCCAAGAAGTTTTCATCCTCCCAAGTACTATACGTGAATACCACGCGCCTATCCGAAAGATCATGCATCAGCCGCATGGAGGTGCATCCTTTTGCTCCGGCAATTAGAAGTTTGTTGCCTTCAAAAATCTGAAAAAAATGCTCTATTTCCTCTTCCTTAAAAGTGAGTTTAACAATTCTGTATATCATAGCAAGGAAGTTAACGTATCCACAGAACCTTTGGGATAGAACGTTACACGAACCACTTCCCCAAGCCGAACGCCAAAAAGTTGGTCCGCACCACCATTCCCCTTGTTGGCTCCACGATTGATGGCAATCTCGAGCCGATTGTTTTGGTTAAAAATGGCTACCCTTTCCCCTACGGGTACTTCGGAATAGGCACTTGAAATCACATCGATATCGTAAGCCTTTTTTTGGTAGCTAATCTTAAAAGGAGTATCCTTACCAAAGCGCTCAAAATCCGACCTGAATATGTTCGTAATAATATTGCCGTAGGTATCGATATGGATAACATTTCCTTGAATCAAATTGTATTCAATCGTTGGATTCTGCATAAATGCGTTTTTAAACCTCGACGTTTCGGTGCAAAAACCTGTCAAAGCTTCACGCTTGACGATTCGTTCTGCAATTTCAACAAAGCAGGTTTTCATCATAAAGGTCCAATGATCCGTTGGAATATCGAGCTTATCGTATCGGTACAATGCATCGGCTTCGTCTTCCCTCAAAAAACTTCCAATAAACCCATTATCGTTAACAACAACATACTGATTCTTAAACAACAGGAGCATCGGAAGGCTTTTATTGATAAACTCAGAATCCAAGGAAGTCGTTAAAACGGGTTCAGAGTCTACCCCAATGAGGTGAATAGTGCCATCCGGAAAAGCATCGAAACAACTTCTTAGTTGGTAAGCTGCCTCGGCTACATCAAAGGGTTTAATGTCATGGGAAACGTCGATGATGTGCACGTTTGGCACCTTCTTTAGGAGCGTTCCCTTGACGGCTGCAACGTAAAAATCTTTGAGACCAACATCCGTGGTTAAGGTAATGATTTGCATAGGGACTAACCAATCTGTTAGTTATTTTATAATTTTACCAAAAGTAAATTATTTAAGCATAATTGAACCTTTAAATCTTTAAAATAGTTTGTATTGACCGAAAGAAATATTGATTTGGGGCGGTTAAATCCCGCAGCGTTGTTTGGTGTGAATAACAGCAATCTGAAGAAAATAAAATCCTATTTTCCCAAATTATCTGTGGTTGCTCGTGGAAGCCAAATCGCTGTAAAAGGGGATGAGGAAACGATGGATGTTTTCGAAAAGAAAATTGCTTTACTCGTTAACCACTTGAAGAAATTTGATATTCTCACGGAAAACAACATAGATAATTTAATGTTGACAGAGGGGGATTCCTTGTTGAATTCACCCGCCGGAGGAGATGCCATTGTTTATGGAAATGCAGGATTGAAAATTACGGCAAGAACGGTAAATCAAAAAAAGCTCGTTCAAGCCATTCTTAAAAACGATATGGTCTTTGTTTCTGGACCTGCAGGTTCCGGAAAAACCTACACAGCCGTGGCTATGGCGGTAAGGGCCTTGAAAGCTAAAGAGGTAAGGCGAATCATTTTGTCCCGTCCCGCGGTGGAAGCGGGAGAAAACCTAGGTTTTTTACCTGGGGATTTAAAGGAAAAACTGGATCCCTACTTAATGCCCTTGTATGATGCGCTTAGGGACATGATTCCCCCCGAAAAGTTAAACGACATGATGCAATTGGGAATCATTGAAATTGCTCCTCTAGCTTTCATGCGGGGAAGAACCTTGGATAAGGCTTTTGTTATCCTCGATGAGGCACAAAATACGACCATCATGCAGATGAAAATGTTCCTCACCCGAATGGGAACAACGGCTAAATTTGTGGTTACCGGAGATATGTCTCAAGTGGATTTACCCTCTAGACAGCGTTCGGGATTATCCTATGCTAAAAGAATTCTTGAGGGCATAGATGGAATTGGTATGGTGGAAATGGGGCAAAGCGATATTATACGCCACCCCTTAATTTCCAAAATTATAAGCGCATTTGAAGCAGAAGAATTAAAAGAAGAGAAAATTAACGATGACAGACGCATTAAAAAACCATGAATTTATTTTTCCAGGGCAAGTGGAATGTTACCACGGGAAAGTTAGGGACGTTTACACCTTATCGGATGGTAGGGTAGTGATGGTCGCTTCCGATAGGATAAGTGCATTCGACTGCATTTTACCTCGTCCAATTCCATTCAAAGGTCAAGTGTTAAACCAAGTTGCGACCCATTTTTTGCACGCGACGAAGGATATTGTACCTAATTGGTTGCAAGAGGTTCCCGATCCAAGCGTGGCCATAGGCATTAAATGCGAACCCATTCGGGTGGAAATGGTAATTCGCGGATACCTATCGGGCCACGCCGCGCGAACCTATCATGCGGGTATTCGAACCCTCTGCGGCGTGGCTATGCCAGATGGCATGCGCGAAAACGATGCCTTTCCCGAACCCATAATAACCCCTGCTGTGAAAGCGGAAGAAGGACACGATGTGGATATTTCACGTGAGGACATTATTGCTTTGGGGCACGTTCCTGCCACCATCTACGAGCAGATGGAATCCTACACGCGGGAATTGTTTGCTCGGGGCACTCAAATGGCGGCTGAAAGGGGGTTAATTTTAGTGGATACCAAATACGAGTTTGGGCTAAAAGATGGAAAACTAATGCTCATTGACGAAATACATACACCAGATTCCTCGCGGTATTTTTACGCCGAAGGTTATGAGGAACGTCAAGCCAAAGGTGAGCCACAGAAGCAATTGTCTAAAGAATTTGTCCGACAATGGTTAATTGAGAATGGGTTTCAAGGGCTAGAAGGACAAACGATGCCCATCATGAGTGATGACTTTGTTAACACCGTTTCCTTACGGTATATTGAACTCTACGAACGCATAACGGGCAAGGATTTTGAACGCGCTGACACATCGGCTATCGTTAACCGAATCCAAGAAAACGTTGAACGCTATTTAACGGCGTAAAACTTCAACGATCGGTTTTCCTGTCATTCCTCCAGTTCGTTGAATCTCAAGAAAATGAACCAACGTTGCGGCGATGTCCGGAATATCAATGTTGCGATAAATCGTTTTTGGTTTGAGACCGTTCCCATACCAAAGCAGTGGAACGTGTGTGTCATAATTGTAACACGAGCCGTGGGTTGTACCTTGGTGGGCAAAAGGATCGCCGTCTTCAATTCCTAAATACCCCGGTTTTAGAATAAAAACTAGGTCTCCATTGCGGTGTGGTTGAAATCCCCTTTGAATCATTCCCTTCCAAGGATCGCTTTGTTGACTTCCCAATAACTCCTCTTTGGTGCATATGGCTTTAATTTCAGGGAAAGTAGATAGGAAGGAAATGGCGTGCTGGTTAACCTCGCTCAAACTGTATTTCAAGGAGTCTATCGCAGGAATATTCCAATATAAATTCATATCGCTATGATACGCAATCAACGAGGTTCCAAAAGTTTCCATTTGCTTTAATTTTAATTGCTTTAGGACTTCACTTAAGTCAAAATATCCCCCTGGAAGCCGAAGGTCCACCAATTGTTGTGGTACAGGAACAACAGCATGGTCAGCCGTTAGAAAAATGAGCGATTCTCGATCCCCAATGTTTTTACTGATATAGGTAAAAAGTCGGGTGAGTTCAAGGTCTAGCCTAGCGTATAAATCCTCAATTTCCATGGAATAGGGACCAAATGTATGTCCTACAATATCAGGGGTTGAATAACTAATACACAACATATCGGTGTGTTGGTCTTTTCCCAGGTTTTCCTTTTCCAAGGTCGCTAGTGCCAAATCCGTTAAGAGGGTATTGGCTGAAGGGGTTACGGTAAAATAGTTAAGCCAATTTTCTTTGGTGAATTCGTACGGAAAGGTGGGGCTTGGTTTATTATTTATCCGCTTTTCGTATGGACTGTCGTCCGTTGAATTGATATAGGCACTTTTAGCATGTAACAATTCCCAAGAACGAAAGTATCGCTGCGCATGGTTGGATTGATTAAACGCAACGAGCCAATCGGGAAGAGCAGGGGCATAATAGGAACTGCTTATAAAAGTACCGCTCGAGGCATCAAGCCAATACGAGCCATCGCTTAAATGTCCTCCAGGAAGGATTGCCCCTCGGTCTTTAATAGACATCGAAAACACTTTGGATGCAGGATATGTGAGCTTTAATTGATCGGTAATAGTATACGTCTCCAGGCGATGTGGTGAGGCTTTCCCTTTCTCGCTTAATGCCCCAACGGATTGTACCGTGGGATCAAAAACGCAATTGACCATGGTTTGATTTTTTCGATCATACCATTCGTTTCCAACAATCCCATGATTCGCCGGTGTGGTGCCTGTGTAAATAGAAGCATGCCCAGGGCCAGTGACGGTTGGAACGTAGTTGTACAAGGTGTTTGCACAAGAAATGCCATGGTGCATGAGCTTTTTAAAACCTCCATCCCCATAATGCGGTTGGAACCGATAAAGATATTCGTAACACATTTGATCCACTACGATACCAACCACAAGCTTGGGTTTCTGACTCACATATAGCGACGGAATCAAGCACAACAAATACAGCAAACGTTTCATCAATTCTTTCCTTTGGTTGGACTTTTAACAGGAGGTTTTGGAGGGGCAGGCGCTGGGTTGGGTTTAGCAACAGGTGCTGCAGGTTTTGGCGTTGGTTTTTTCTCCGGAAGGGGAGAAGTTTGCGGTTTTGATTCTGGCCAAGGCGAGGGAGAAGGCGATTTTTCAGGAAGGGGTTGCTTGTTTTCCGGTAAGGATTCTATGGGTTTCTTGTCAATGGGCTGAGCATTGTTTTGAGGAAACTTGCTCGGGGCAACCGTGTTGGAATTTACAACAGGGTGGTTGAGTTTATTTAAAATCACCCCTTGGGTGTTGGGTGCTACGTTGGGGCTCGGATTTGGGGGTAAATCCAGATAATGAACATCGAAAATACAACCGTTCATTTCGGCTTCCGACACCCCCATTTGTAAACACCTATTTCGTGCTGCATCCCTTTGGCTATTTGGAATTTCGTGAAACGTTCGAATGATTCTAGGAAACGTACGATCGGTGTAAAAATCGGTATTTAGACCCGGTCTATAGGTGAATAAGGTAGTGGCCCTCGTCACGCGAAAGGCTTCGGCATAATCTTTCGTTAATTGCATTTGATAAAGCTGCTCAGCTTGTTGTGTCATGGCCATAAATGGATCGCTGTTCATCCCAGAAAATCCATTCAAGGCATTACTGGCCATACGATTGTTGCTCTGAAATTCATCGAATCGGTCACCGTTGCCATTGCCCAATAAGCCAGAAATGTTGGTTTCCATGCAACTCGGGATGCTGACCGTGACATTTACGAAGCGACGGCTTCCACTTCCCCGAACATCAAATACGATTTTTTCACCCATCGGTCCCGAAATAATATAATCTTTGCCCACCAATCGAACGGTACCACCGCAGGGTAAATAGTACGTTCGCCCTTCTAAAACCAACGCTTGACCATTATACCAAAGCGAACGATTCGAACCGTCTGGAACATCGTCTGCATAGTAGGCGACTGTGTCGTTGAAAAAACGAATGGCAAGGGCCGAGTTTAAAGAAAAATCATCGCGTTGTGGTTTCTGTCGCGCTTGAATTTCAAAGGTAGCTCCAACTTTGGATAAAACAAATTCTCCTACCGTTTGAAAGGAATAGCTGGTGTTGTCGTACGTGATAATGTGAGGATCTCCATAACTTCTTCCACTGTGCGTTTGGCAAAAACTTGCATTCACAAGCCCACTCATGAGTTGATGCAGCCGATCGGGGTTTGGGATTCTCTGTAGGTGTGCTTGAAACGAATTTCGAAAAGCAGATGGGGCCAAGGACAATAATTCAAACGGAGTTAAATCCTCAGGAAAGGTGCGGTCTGGAACGGGTGCTTGCTTGGATAGGGCTTCCATGCATTGAAAAAGCCATTCTCCACGAATGTTGTCCCAACCGTTTAGGAGGGATCGGGTCGTTTGTGTCGAGGGGTGTTCTTGTGTGAACCCCGTCATTCCTATTAATAGAAGCAAAACCAGGGGTAAATGTTTCATATCAATTTTTATTTTCGGTTAAATTTATAACCCACGCCTTTCACAGTTGAAATGTAAGAATCTCCAATTTTTTCCCTAAGTTTCCGAACATGAACATCAATGGTTCGATCGCCTACAATCACGTCTGTGCCCCATACCTTGTTAAGAATGGTGTCGCGCTTAATAACGATGTTTGGTTTGGTGGATAGGTAATACAGCAATTCAAATTCCTTCCTGGGTAATTGAATTTCTTTTCCTTCCAAATGGACTAAGTGTCGGTCTTTATCGATTACTAATCCCGTCATAGCTGGAATTTCAATCTCGGATGTTTGCCTATTTTTTCTTCGGAGCAAGGCGTGGATGCGAGTCACTAGAATTTTTGGTTTGATCGGTTTCGTAAGGTAATCGTCTCCCCCAGCTTCAAGACCGGCAATTTGACTGTAATCCTCTGCTCTTGCCGTCAAAAAACAAATTAGAACATCAGAATAGGTTGGGTTTTCTTTGATCGCTTCACACGTTTGAATTCCATCGAGTTTAGGCATCATTACGTCCAATAATACCAAATCCGGTTTTACCTGTGCCATTTTGGCTAAGGCTTCCTCCCCATCTTGAGCCTCATCTACTGAATAACCTTCTTTAGAAAGGTTGTATTTTAGGATTTCCCTAACATCCAATTCGTCGTCTACAATGAGAATGTGTGCCATTACGCTTCGAATGTACAAAGAAATTATGGCTCAAGGCGAGGATTGTATGTATGTTTTAAGGTTTAACAAAAATTTAAGAAAAAAAAAGTTTTTGAACGTAACCATATATTAAAAACGCATTACCTTTGTAGCAGTAGTAGGTTAGGTTGATTAGTCAAGGGCTTTGGGAAACCAAAGCTCTTGGCTTTTCATCTTCAAATCAAAACACTTTTTCCTTATACATATCATGGTTGTTTCTATCCTACTTGCCGAAGATGATATTAACTTAGGGTTTGTTATCGCAGATCAGTTAAAAGCCGAGGGCTTTAAGGTCTCCCTTGCTACCGATGGCGTGGATGCCCTTAGGCGCTTCAATGAGCATGACTATCACCTTTGTATTTTCGATGTAATGATGCCGAAAAAAGACGGTTTTACCTTAGCCAGGGATATACGTCAGGTTAACAAAGAAATTCCTATTCTATTCCTTTCTGCAAAATCCATGACGGAGGACCGTATCGAAGGATTTGTTTCGGGGGGTGACGACTACCTTACAAAGCCTTTCTCTGTTGAGGAACTCCTGTTGCGGGTAAAATCATTGCTCAAACGAGTGAATATTCGAACCGAAACTCCTGAAGAAAAGGTAATGCCCATTGGGGAGTTTACTTTTGATAGCGAAAACCTAAGCCTGAGCTTCCAAACGCAGAAGCAAGGTTTGACTAAGAAAGAAGCCCAAATTTTAAAACTCTTGATTAAATTCCAAAACCAAGTGCTGCCCAGAGAAGTTATATTAAATACGGTTTGGGGACAAGATGATTATTTTGTCGGTAGAAGCCTTGATGTTTTTATTACAAAGCTTCGGAAATATTTGAAAGACGATGCCAATATTCAAATATTGAACATTCATGGTGTTGGCTTTAAATTGGAAATCAAAGAATGATTTTACACCTTGAAACGGCGACTAAAATCTGTTCCGTTGGCCTTTCTTTTCAAGGAACCCTTGTTGGGATAATAGAAAAAAACGATGAAGATTACATTCACGGAGAAGCCCTGACGGAACTGATTGCGGAACTATTGAAAATCCACGCCACAAATTTGGAAGCACTAGACGCAATTTCCGTTTCCATTGGACCTGGTTCTTATACCGGTTTACGCATAGGACTCGCTACTGCAAAGGGGCTGTGTTTGGGGTTAAACATCCCAATAATCCCTATTTCGTCCCTGGCCGCTTTGGAATCCCTTGCGATTAAAAAGCATCCTAACAAAACCATAATATCGGTATTTGATGCGCGCCGCGATGAGGTATTTTGTCGAATTCGCGATACCAATGGTAACATTCACATGGACGATGCCCCGCTCATTTTGGAAAATGGAACGTTTTCAGCGTTAAACAACCCTGTTTGTGTTGGAGAAAATTTAGAAAAAGTCAACCGATTGACGGCACACCTATCACTAGTTACCGATGAAGAAGTGAAATGCTCAGCATTGGGGCAAATCGTGTTAGCCTACCACGCCTATCAAAATAACCGGTTCGCAAACCTAGCTACTCTGGTTCCAAACTACACCAAAGAAGTTTTTATAAATCAAGGGATTATCCCCAAAGAATGAAAAATTCTGAAATAAGTTCTTCTTATCCGCTTTAGTATGTTACCTTTGTGGCATAGTATAGATACCATGTCTCAAATCGAACTTTATCTAAACAATATTCGCCAAAAATACATCCAACTCATCGAGTCAAGGGAAGCGTTGAACACCCGAATCGCTCAGTTGGAACAAGAAAATTTAGCGTTTAAAGGTAAAGTCGAAGAACTTAAAAATGAGTTGGGTTCTGCCCAAAAAGAAATCGTTCGTCTTGAGGGGGTGGTATCGGAAAATAACAAGCAAGGGGTAGGTGATTTTGAAAACGTAAGAAATGCTCGAACCAATCAAGAAATTGATGCCCTCGTAAAGGAAATAGACCAGTGTATTGCTCTCCTAAATGGAAATAAATGAGTAAAGTTTCATTGAAAATATCGCTCTGTGGAAGAACGTACCCCATAACGGTTGCGGAACAAGAACAAACGCGCGTATTAGAGGCTGCTAAGCAAATCAATGAAGCCATAGACCAACTTAAAAAAAGTTATGCCGTGAACGATTCACAAGATCTCTTGGCCATGGCATCGCTTCAGTTGCTCATTAAAAGCCACGCCAATTCGAATAACGCTACGTTCAAGCAGATCGAACAAAAACTGGCGGATTTGGACCAAGAGCTCTCCAAACTAGGAGCATAACACCGATTTTCTATCATTCCATTCCCTTGCGCAAAGAATAAAGTGTATGGATATTATTAGTATTATTTTAGGATTCGCGGTAGGCGGAGTTGGGGTTTTTGGAGCCCAAAAAGTCCTACTAGGTAATAAAATTAAGCAACGAATGGCTGAGGTTGAAACCGAGGCAGAACGTGTGAAAAAAGAACGGATGCTCCAAGCCAAGGAGAATTTTCTTAAGCTTAAGGAGGAACACGAAAGTAATATTAAAGACAGGGAGCGCAGGATGCAATCGAACGAAGACAGGGTTCGGTCTAAAGAAAAATCAATCAATCAGAAATTAGAAGAACTTGGAAGAAAAGAAAAAGATTTGGAGCGCATGCAAGGCGACCTTCAACAAAAATCTTCTGGGCTAGATACGCGTTTACAAGACCTTGATAAGCTGCAACAAAAACGGGTTTCAGAGCTTTCAAAAATAAGCGGCTTACCCGCCGAAGAAGCAAAAAAAATGCTAATGGATGCCTTGGTTGATGAGGCTCGAACGGGTGCCATGGCGCAAATAAAAGAAATTGCCGAAGAGGCAAAACTTAATGCCAACCGAGAGGCTCGAAAAATTGTAATTCAAACGATACAAAGGGTAGCAACGGAACAGGCCATTGAAAATGCGGTTTCTGTTTTTAATATTGAATCCGATGAAGTTAAGGGTCGGATCATTGGTCGAGAGGGACGAAACATTCGGGCCCTTGAAGCAGCTACCGGCGTTGAAATCATCGTTGATGATACCCCAGAGGCTATCATACTTTCATGCTTCGATCCCATTCGACGTGAAATCGCTCGTCTATCTTTACATCAATTGGTTTCTGACGGGCGAATCCATCCTGCGAGAATCGAAGAGGTTGTGGCAAAAACGAAGAAAAATTTAGACGAGGAAATTGCTGAAACCGGGCGCAGGACTTGTATCGATTTGGGAATCCATGGATTACATCCAGAATTGATGCGCATGGTTGGAAGGATGAAATACCGTTCCTCTTACGGACAAAACCTATTGCAACACTCCCGAGAGGTAGCGAACCTTTGTGCGATTATGGCAGCCGAACTCGGATTAAATGTGAAGTTGGCTAAAAGAGCTGGATTGTTACATGATATTGGCAAGGTGCCTGATGAAGAACCAGAATTGCCACACGCTATTTTAGGGATGAAATTAGCGGAGAAGTTTGGTGAAAAAGCAGAGGTGGTTAATGCCATCGGTGCGCACCACGATGAAATAGAAATGAAAACCCTAATCTCTCCTATTGTTCAGGTTTGTGATGCGATTTCCGGTGCTCGTCCTGGGGCTCGAAGGGAAATCGTTGAGGCCTACATCAAACGCATCAAGGAGTTGGAAAACCTAGCCCTATCCTATGATGGTGTAGGAAGTGCTTATGCCATTCAAGCAGGTCGTGAATTACGGGTATTGGTAGAGGCAGAAAAAGTAAGCGATCAGAAGGCCGAGGAATTATCGTTTACCATTTCGCAACGCATCCAAACGGAAATGACCTATCCTGGTCAAGTAAAGGTTACGGTGATACGGGAGAAGCGATCGGTAAACTATGCAAAATAACCGATGCGAAACACGGATTTAACCTGGATTGCGGGACCGTGTAGTGCAGAATCACCGGAGCAGCTTCGGTCGATTGCTAAGTCCTTGTCCAAGGCGGAATTGTATGCATTTCGTGCAGGAATTTGGAAACCCAGAACCAGACCTGGTGCTTTTGAAGGAGCTGGAGATGAGGGCCTTAAATGGCTCAAGGATATACGCGATGAATTTGGTGTAGAGGTTATAACAGAAGTAGCAAATCCTCAACACGTTCAAAAAATTCTGGACGTAGGCTTTAAAAAATGTTGGGTAGGTGCACGCACCACATCGAATCCATTTTCCGTTCAAGAATTAGCCGAAAGCTTGGCAGGCACACCGCTCACCGTGCTGGTTAAAAACCCTACCAACCCAGACGTAAAACTATGGATTGGAGGGATTGAGCGGATGCAAAAGGCAGGGGTTTCAGAAGTCATCGCCGTTCATCGAGGGTTTTCTACCTACGAAAAGAAGAAATACCGCAATATACCCAACTGGCAGCTTCCCCTGGATTTGAAAAAAGAATTTCCGTCTATTCCGTTGCTTTGTGATCCGTCCCATATATCGGGAATCGCTGCCAATGTACCTATGGTTGCTCAAATGGCTGTTGATTTAAAATTTGACGGACTAATGGTTGAAGTTCATCATAGCCCCACAGAGGCATGGACCGATGCAAAACAACAATTAAGTTGCGACGCTTTTCTATATATGGTTGATTCCTTGGCCATACGTAACCGTGAGGCAATAGACCAAGAAGAAATTCGAGAATTACGCGCCGATTTATCGGTTATTGATGAACAATTAATTCGTCTTCTTGTCCAACGCATGGAGCTTTCAGAGAGAATTGGAGCCTACAAAAAACGAAACCATCTCGTGATCTTTCAAACGGAACAGTGGAAAGAGTCATTGGATAAGTTTATAAAATTGGCAGAGGAATTGGATTTATCTGCTGAGTTCGCTACTGAATTGTTTAAACAAATTCACCAAGAATCTATCGCAATTCAATCCAAGGTATTCGAAACGTAAATGGGCATGATTCAAATTTCGCCTTTTCCATTACCTCCATTGATAGAGGCTCCGGTCTCAAAAAGCCATTTGCAAAGGGAGCTCATACTCTCGCTTCTTTCCGATCAGCCATCTCGCTTAAAGGGAAATTTCAAATTACTTCCCGACGACGGCCTTTATGCGATTAAAACCTTGGTGACCTTGGGGGCCAAAGTGCAGGTAAGCCCAACGGAAATTACGGTCATTCCTCCTGCTCTAGGATCCTTGAGGGAAGAAGTTTACTTTTCCGTGGGAGAATCAGGGTTTTTATTGCGCACGATGCTATGTGTGGGATTCCTCTTCGCACGCCGCTTACGCATTGATGCTGCAGGAACCTTGTTATCCCGAGATCTACGAGCTACCTTTGATTCCTTAGGACAATTGGGTATTGCGCAGCGCAATACGAAGGGAACTTGGCCCATTGTACTGGAACGCATCGAACCCTGGCCACATGAATTACGTTGGGATGCCAGTGAAACTTCGCAAGTGGTGACCGGGTTACTCTTTACTATGGCAAGGGGTAGCGGACCCAAGGAATTGACCTTAATCAATCCTGTAAGTTTACCCTACATAACATTGAGTTTGCAGGGAATTGCGAACCGTGGAGTGTCTTTTGTGCAAACACAAAATACTTTTTCGGTAGGTACATCAAACCCCATTCAAGGCAAGCCGGTGCAGGTTCAGGGAGACTGGAGTGGTGCATCCAATCTTCTCTGTATGGCGGCAATTAGGGGTCAAATTAGGTTGGCCGGGTTACCCCTTGGCTCAAACCAAGCCGACGAGAAAATTTTAACGATTTTAAAGGATTTTGGGGCAGAGGTGGAAACCTCTACGGATACCGTTTGGGTAAAATCCAAGGCACAATGCCCCATTGCTGTGGATGTTACCCATTGCCCGGACTTATTCCCAGCTGTATCGGTGCTAGCCTCGTGTGCCAATGGAATTTCCGCCATCTCGGGCACCCATCGCTTATATAATAAGGAATCAAATCGTTTGGAAGCAACGTGCATGATGCTCGCACAACTAGGGGTACGGTTTGAAATTCGGTCCGACACGCTTTTTGTCCATGGCGGATTCCACTACCGTAACGGTATGGTTATCAGCCATCATGACCACCGCATCGTACTTGCCGCCATTGTTGCTGCATACGCACTGGAAACCGAGGTCGCAGTAGATGAAATGGAGTCAATTAAAAAATCATTTCCAGAAATGAAACAATTTTTATCTTTGAAGGGTATCCAACCTAAAATAATTTAATACAAAATGCTATGAAAAGAATTTTATTTATCAGCGCTACGTTGCTCGGACTTTCCTCTACCTGGGGACAAATGACCCAAGGAAATATATCTATTGATCCATACGTTGGTGTGCCGAATTGGACCAATTCCATTTTATGGAATCAGTATACTGGAGACGACCCAACCGTTCAAAACTATGAGGTGGTTGGCTCGATGCTTTCCTATGGGGGGCGTTTGGAATATATGGTTAGCGACAACGTTGGGGTGGGAGCCGATGTAAATTACGAGGTGTCCGGATATCGCTATGATTTTACGGATTACGTCTATGATTCACAAGGTGGAGTTGTCTATGATGCGAACAACAATGCATTACTTACTTCTTACACCACCCAATATGCTGCGAAGAAATTAAGGGCTATGTTTCGATTAAATTATCATTTTGTTCAATCGGATAAAGTGGATATGTACTCAGCTTTTGCTGGAGGATATAAAAATACCACCAGAGCTGTAGAAACCAATCCTACGAATCCGTATTATTCAGATGAAAATATGGATGGCAACTTAGTTCCAATTTCTTTTAGAATTGCGGTTGGCGCCAAACTGTACTTTACCCAAAACATCGGAGCCCATGTGGAATTAGGGGCTTTTGGTGGCGGTTTGTTACAAGCAGGTTTGTCTGTGAAGTTCTAAATGCTTGATTATAATTAAAAAAAAGGGGCACATGCCCCTTTTTTGTTTTACAATCGTTCCATTCGTATTAATGTTCCATTTGTTTGATCAGGTTCAATGCAGAGCCTGCTTTGAACCACTCAATTTGTGAAGCGTTGTAGGTATGGTTCAATTTTATTTCTTCGGTGGTCCCGTTTTCGTGCTTGATGCTCAGGGTTAAGGGTTTTTCAGGATTAAATCCTGCTAGATCAACGAAATCAAACAAGTCATTTTCTTGAATTTTATCGTAGTCTTCCTCGTTGACAAAAGTTAAAGCCAACATCCCTTGTTTTTTTAGGTTCGTTTCATGGATTCGGGCAAAGGATTTAACGATTACAGCAGCCACCCCAAGGTGTCTCGGTTCCATGGCAGCATGTTCCCGCGATGACCCTTCGCCGTAGTTGTGGTCACCGATCACAACCGAAGGAATTCCTGCGGCTTTGTAAGCACGTTGTACCGCTGGAACTTCACCGTAAACCCCGGTAAGTTGGTTTTTAACGGTATTCGCCTTCCCATTAAAGGCATTTTCCGCACCAATCAATAAATTATTCGATATGTTATCCAAATGCCCTCGGTATTTTAACCAAGGTCCTGCCATGGAAATATGGTCGGTAGTACATTTTCCTTTTACTTTAATGAGAAGTCTTGCATTCTCAAGGTTTTTACCATCCCATGCTGGAAAATTCTCTAGAAGCTGTAAGCGCTGTGAATCGGGAGCAACAATAACGTCAACGTGGCTTCCATCAGCCGCTGGGGCTTGATACCCGTTGTCTTCTACGGCAAACCCACGAACGGGTAGTTCATCTCCAATGGGCGGTGTCAGTTTAAATGGTTTTCCATCCGCACCAGTCAAGCTATCGGTTAGCGGATTGAATCCCAAGTCCCCTGCAATGGCTAATGCAGCAACCATTTCCGGACTGGTTACAAACGCGTGAGTATTAGGGTTCCCATCCGCTCGTTTTGAAAAGTTGCGGTTGAACGAATGAACGATGGTGTTTTTTTCCTGCTTTTCGGCGCCTGCTCGATCCCATTGACCAATACAAGGTCCACAAGCATTGGTGAAAACCTTTGTCCCCATTTTCTCAAAATCGATAAGGATGCCATCGCGCTCTGCGGTGTAGCGTACTTGTTCCGATCCAGGGTTGATTCCAAACTCTGCTTTGGCAGTGATACCATGCGCTAATGCTTGCTTAACAATTGAGGATGCACGTGCTAGGTCCTCGTAGGATGAATTCGTACAGGATCCAATGAGCCCCCATTCTACTTTCATAGGCCAACCGTTTTGAATGGCTTCCTCTCGCATTTTGGAAACCGGAGTTCCACGGTCGGGGGTGAAAGGTCCGTTAATATGGGGTTCTAGTTCACTTAAGTTGATTTCAATGAGTTCGTCGAAATAGTTTTTAGGATTAGCATATACCTCGGCGTCTCCCGTAAGATGCTCTGCAATTGCATCTGCGGCAATTACTACTTCTTCTCTTCCTGTGGCTTTTAGGTAACGACGCATCGCGTCATCGTATCCAAAGGTTGAAGTGGTAGCTCCGATTTCGGCTCCCATATTACAAATGGTACCTTTACCAGTGCATGACAAGGATTCGGCTCCTTCCCCAAAGTATTCTACAATACACCCAGTACCACCTTTTACGGTTAGGATATCAGCAACTTTCAAAATCACATCCTTCGCGGAAGTCCAACCGTTGAGTTTTCCAGACAATTTAACCCCAATTAACCTAGGGAATTTCAATTCCCACGCCATACCGGCCATTACGTCAACGGCATCGGCACCACCCACGCCTATGGCGACCATTCCAAGCCCACCAGCGTTAACGGTATGTGAATCGGTTCCGATCATCATTCCTCCTGGGAAGGCATAGTTTTCAAGCACAACTTGGTGGATAATACCAGCTCCTGGTTTCCAAAATCCAATTCCGTATTTGTTAGAGATGGAGGAAAGGAAATTAAATACCTCGTTGTTTTGGTTTAAAGATTCTTGAAGGTCTTTGGTAGCTCCAACACGGGCTTGAATGAGGTGGTCCGCATGGACGGTTGAAGGAACTGCCACTTGTTTCTTACCTGCCTGCATGAATTGCAACAAAGCCATCTGCGCGGTGGCATCTTGCATGGCCACGCGATCGGGCGCAAAATCAACATACGATTTTCCACGTTCGTGAACGCCCGAGGCATTGCCTTCCCATAGGTGAGCGTATATAATTTTCTCCGTGAGGGTAAGGGGTTTTTTTAAATGGGCTCTTGCTGCTGCAATGCGTTCGGGATAGGTTGCGTATACCCGTTTTATCATGTCTAAATCGAAAACCATAGGTGTAAATTTATGGGGCAAAGGTAGGAGTTTTATCTGAAATGGGTGGATGTCTTTCTGAACTTTTTAATCCTTTTTAACTGCGATTTTATGTTACTTTTGACGAATGTTAGAAGGATTAACCGTAATCGATCTTTCCACCGTTTTGGCAGTGCCTTCCGTAGGGACTTTTCTTGCCGAACTTGGAGCTTCTGTAATCAAAGTCGAACACCCGTTGCATAAAGATGTTACTCGTACTTGGAGAATTCCAGGAGAAACAGGGGCAGTTACCAGCTATTTTTCAAGCATCAATTATAAAAAACAGTACCGAAGCCTAGACCTCAAAAATTCCGAGGATTTGGATGATTTATGGAAGCTCTTGGCCAGCGCTGATATTTTGCTAATGAATTTTAAACCATCCGACTATGAATCGTTTGGATTGAGCCCCGAATCCTTAAAGAAAGCCTTTCCGAGCCTAATTACTGCCACAATAAATGGGTTTGGCGATGAATCGGACCGTGTTGCTTACGATTTGATTTTGCAGGCTGAATCGGGATTCATGGCCATGAATGGCACTCCCGACTCAGAACCCCTTAAAATGCCAGTGGCTTTAATTGATGTTTTGGCTGCGCATCATTTGAAGGAGGGGATCTTATTGGCGCTATTGCAACGGAATAAAACAGGAAAGGGGGCTTGGGTATCTGTTTCTTTGTACGATGCAGCTGTTTCCAGCTTAACCAACCAGGCTTCGGCGTATTTAATGCACGGATTCATTCCCAAAAAACAGGGAAGTTTGCATCCTAACATTGCTCCCTATGGAGAAATTTTCACCTCGAAAGATGGAAAGCAACTTACCTTCGCCATCGGATCGAACCGTCAGTTTGAACAGTTGTGTACGCTGTTGGGGTGCGATGACTTGGCAAAGGATTCCGCCTTTCTCGACAACGTTGATCGCGTTAAGAACAGAAAGGCATTAGCGGACAAACTTGACCCCTGGGTAGCCCAACACGAGGCATCTGTTTTAGTCCATGGTGCTGCGGAGCGTTTCATTCCAATGGGTTTAATCAAGGAACTGGGTGAGGTATTTGAAAATCCGGCGGCAAAGCGATTGATTCGTTCAGAAACCGTAGAGGAGACCCTTACGCATCGCGTGACGCAAATAGCGGTAAAATGGAAATAAGAAGTCCAAGGACCGATCACGAGTGGGAGGCTTACTATGCACTTCGTTATGCCGTTTTGCGAAAACCATGGAATCAAAAACCGGGTTCAGAACGCGACGATTTGGAAGCGGATTCGAATCATTTTGCGGCCTTTGAAGGGACCAATTTGGTTGGTGTAGGACGTTTGGATGAGTTGGATCCTTTGACGGTACAAATTCGATTCATGGCCGTGGATTTTACGTGCCAAGGAAAAGGGGTAGGGCGTAAAATAATGGAAGCCATGGAGGAATATGCATGGCGCCTTGGAGTAGAAAAAATAGTGCTACACGCACGGGAAAATGCTCTTAGGTTCTATGCTAAATTGGGATATGAGTTAATCCAACCATCCCATCTACTATTTGGAGAAATTCAACACTTCTTGATGCAAAAGAAAAAGGGATAGCCGTTGCCACCCCTTTTTCAAACCCTAAACCTAACTATTACAGAACAACGATGCGTTGTGTAGCTGTAATTTTGTTGGTACCGCTGAGTCGAACCAAATAGGTTCCGGCACCTAATCCTATTATTTGGTAGCTGCTTGCTCCTTCTATGTTGTTGTTGGCAATTAAGCGTCCGTTTTGATCAAAAACCATTAATTCCGTCATCTTCCCTTCCCAAGCAATGGTTGCATCGCCTTGGCTTGGATTAGGGTAAACCGAAAGCTGGATGTCTGTTTGCTCCTCAATCCCACTGACGGTGAAGTCTGCCACAAATACCGTCGTATCGCTCATGCACCCATTTGCGTCGAAAACGGTTACGGTATACGATCCTGAGGTAAGGTTTACTTGGTCTTCAGTGGTGGCGCCGTTGGACCAAGCCGTAAGGTATTCTGGTGTCCCTCCATTTATGCTCAAATCAATGGCCCCATTGCTTCCAGCCGTTACATCGGTAACGATAGGATTGATAACGAGGGCGGTAGGTTCGGAAACCAGATAGCTTGAAAATGATTTGCAACCGTTTCCGTCTACTACGGTGAGGCGATAGGTTCCGGCGGAGAGGTTGCTTAAATCTTCGCTAGTATCGCCATTATCCCAAAAATAAGCAAAGGTTGGGCTTCCTTGAACCACAGAAACATCAATGGCTCCGGTACTTTGTCCAAAACATTGAACTTGGGTAACAACCCCATTGACTTGAACGTTGGAAGGAGTGGTCAAGGTAAAGGTAGTGTCACTTACGCAGCCGTTCGCATCGGTAAGAACAACGGTGTACGTGCCTGCGGTTAATCCCGTATTTTGTGTACCAGTCATGCCATTAGACCAAACCATTGAAAAAGGTTCTGCAACCCCTGTTGGATTGAACGCAACGGTATTGATGCCTGCGTCGCATACCGCTTGAATTTGCGTATTAAACAAAGCGTAGGCATGAAAGTTTTGAGCTGCACTTACTGCGTTGGCTGCATTCAATCTTCCAACGCCAATTTTCCCAGCGTATGCTGGATTAATCGCATCGATATTAGTAGACGTGGCCTTCAAAATGGCTTCAATGTTATCTACACTCAAGCAAGGATTTACTGCCAACATAAGTCCTACCGTTCCGGTAACGATGGGGGCAGCATAGGAGGTACCTGAACCGGTTAAATACCAGCTATCAAGCGGAGCAATAGCAACGTCATAGCCCGGTGCGGATAAGTCTACCCTTGGATTGTGTTGGTGGGTGGTGCTTGGGTCGCCAATGTATTGCTCGTGATTGTCGTTTGGACCGATACTCGTTACTGCAAAAACGTGGGCATAAGCAGCAGGATAAACAAGCGCATCGGGAGAACCACAGGTAGTTCCGTTACCAGCGGCTGCAATAATCATGGTTCCGTTATCATACG
>CAIJTF010000071.1 GCA_903823565.1 uncultured Flavobacteriales bacterium | reverse complement strand
TGGTTTATTCGCCACTCTTTAAAGTACTGTTTTCAAAGACATTGATTTCTAAAACAAACCTATGATTAAACGGGAAGATCCTCATTAAACCCCGGTTGGTTCTAACCGTTATCTACTTATAAAAGCTCGAGTTACTAAGCTCAACTAATTTAGTTTTAGCAATATACTTTTCAGAGAATTTGCAACCAATTTATTCGCCGAAAATGCTATTGTGGTGAAACCTAGGAAAATAATCCTAGCCCCGTTTATTTTATTTTGACCTAGCCGAGAAATATAATCATTGTATCTTTATCGACGATGCCGATAAAACGAATTCGTACCCACCTACAAACAGATTTCTTTAAATCTTTAACGATTCTGCTTTCAGGGACTATCATTGCGCAATTGATCGGTTACCTTATGGCTCCAATTATTACTAGAATCTATACTCCTGCAGAGATGGGAGAATTTGGAGTTTATCACAGGTGGATTGTTCTCGTGGCAACAATATCTACCGCTCGATTTGAATTTGCACTACCCATTCCGAAGAAAGATCACCATGCCTTTTTATTGTATGAAGTTGCATTAAAAACAACAACCTACGCGCTCGTTGTCACATTTTTTTGTTATTTACTCTACGGATTTTGGACGTCAAATAGTGAGTTTATATTCATTATCACGCCGTTACTCATCTTAAGTGTTTTATTTCTAGCATTCATGAATTTAGGTACAAATTGGGCTATTCGTAATAAACAATTTAAAAAGATTTCCTATTCAAAAATGTCTAATTCTTTGACCTTACATTTCTCTAGAATATTATTTGGTTTTTTGAATTTGGGCAAATGGGGATTGTTGATTTCGTTTTTGTTTAGTTTAATTATTGGATCTGTTCATTTTTTTAAAGATTTTTTAGTCCAAAAAAAATCTTCTTTGAAGACTAAAACAAAGAGGCGGATGCAAATAATTATAAGAAAATACAAAGATTTTCCTCTATCAAGCCTACCTCATGCTTTGACGGATAGCTTACGGGATGTTTTTGTTGCTTTGCTTTTGGTTTATTTGTTTACTGACGAGGTTTTTGGGGCATTTGATCATTCCATGCGAATGCTACGAATACCATTAATGATTGTCGGAACCTCTTTAGGTCAAGTATTTTTTAGTAAAATATCTGAAGCTAAAAAGAGTGATTTGGAGCTGATGCCTTTGGTAAAAAGTGTAATCAAGTATTTGTTTTTTCTTTCGATATTCCCGTTTTTACTCGTCTTTTTTTACGGAGAAGAATTGTTTTCCTTTGTATTTGGTGAACAGTGGGCCTTTTCAGGAAGACTTTCTGAAATTATGACACCCTGGTTATGGGCGAATTTTATTATTTCTCCGATATCCGTAATTCCGTTGGTTCTTGGCAAACAACGTTCGTTTTTTATCATTGGATTGATTTCATCTGTATTACAGATTGCTAGTTTTTACTTTTTGCCAATTGTTTTTGATGGCAGTTCCAATAAAATTGAGCTGACTTTTATAATCAGTAGTTGGATACAATTTGGGATTACCTTTTATTCATTGTTTTATATTTATTCATTAATAAAGAAAAATGATAGGCAAAGAGTTAGGGAATAAAAAATTACTTGTGATTGTATGTGCTTTTTTCTATCCAACAAACCACATTGCAGCATTTCGATTAAATTCCATTGTCAAGTATTGGGATCAAAGCAACTATCAAATTAAAGTGTATTCTTATGGTGAAACAAAATCTTCATTCGAATACCATGGTGCCATCGTTCAGACCATTACAGGCAACACGTATTTTAGAACAAGAAAGCAGAAGGCTAAAATGTCAAAATGGAAGCACAATTTATATTCTTTAAACAACAAATTAATTCGTTTTTTTTCCAAAGAAGATTTCCCTGGCTGGAGCAGAAAGGTTTTAAATAGAATCAAAAAAGAACATGATACCATTGATGTCCTATTGACCTCATTCTCTCCGGTTGATTCCCACATTGTTGGGCTTGAGTTGAAATCTCAATATAGAAATGCTTATTGGATAGCCGATATGAGAGACGAAATGAGTCTAAATCAGATGTTATCCGAAAGAGAAAGAGCCTACTATAATAAAATTGAACGTAAAGTATTGAGGAATGCGAATTTAATTACTGCCGTAAGTACCCCAATAATTGAGGGGTTTAAAAGCATTACGAGTTCGAATAGATGTGATTTTTTGGAAATTCGAAACGGTTTTGATCATGATATTGAACCCACGAATATAAAAAGCGAAACATTCACCTTTATTTATGCTGGGACCTTTTATGGTAATAGAAAGCCAACCATTTTTTTTGAAGCATTAGTGGAGCTAAATCAGGATAATCTACTTCCTAAAAAATGGCAAATATTGTTTCTCGGAACCCCCAAGAATTTTGTAATACCGCCGTCAATAGAATCCCATGTGATTTTTTTAGATCAAATGGATAATGAAGAAGTGGTAAAAAAATTATGTTTAGCAGACTGCCAGTTACTTATCCACCCTCCAAGTGCTGCAAAAGGCATTTTTACCGGGAAACTTTTTGATTATTTGTCTGTTAAACGACCTATTTTAGCCCTTGTGGATCCAAAAGACGTAGCCGCGTCATTAGTCCTTGATTATAATAGTGGTTTTGTATGTGACTTTTTTTCCATCGAGGAGATAAAAGGGGGGATATTAAATTCAATTGCGGTATGGAAAGGCGATATACAGCTAGATTACAAAGAAGAACAAATAAAATTATTACATCGAAAGAAACAAATAGAAACATTAAATAGCTTTGTTTCTAATCTTATTATCAAAAATTGAGATGAGAGGAAGTATCAATATCCGTGAAAAATGGATTAGCACGACATATTTACTTTGGTGGTTAACGATGCCGTTTCAATCTAAAGTCATAGGCATATCGCTCGGGGCATTTACATTATATCCTAATTTGTTTTTATCAATAATTCTATTTGGTTTTTTTTTAATTCAATTCAAAGGTTGGAATAATAGTTTTAAACTCGTACAGTCCTTTTTGTTGTTTTGGATTCTCTATGGTATAATGCAGGCCCTACTATCAAATAGTATTTCCTCCTCTTTCTTTGATATCCGTTCGTTGGTGTTGCAGTTTTTATTTTCTGCAGTCCTATTTGGGATGTATTTTAAATTAGGATTTGAGGAATTTAAAAGGATTTCTATTAAGGGTATCCAAACTGTGTTATTCACCCTGTTAATCTTTGGACTTTTTGAGTTCTTTACAGGAATTCACTTTTCAGGGCATAAGACGGATGAAATGAACTTGCTTCCTGTCTCAAACCACTTTTATGCACCGATGTTCATCTTCGATAATCAAAATACGTATTTAACGTACGTAATATCATTTGTCCTTTTCCTGACCTTAATGGATGAAAAATTTAAGTCCAATATAAAAAATCAACTTTTGATTTGGTCATTGATTTACCTTTTCTCCTTGTATGCTGAATCAAGTTTAGCCAAATTCATAGTTTATTTGAATATTCTTTTCTTGCTTGTTCAAAGATTTAAAAGCGAGGCGAAGGCTTACCAATTAAAAAATATTTGGCCCTTTTTGCTTTCCTTCGCAATGATCATTGGATTATATTTTTCAAATGAAAAATATTTTGGTCCCTTGTACGGAAATTCGGCCGCTTATCGAATAAATACCATACAGTCTATCGAGAAAGACTCTCTTAACAGATATAGAGTAGAAAATGCCAATAAGAAATACTCCAAAGCTGAACAAATTGAATTAATCGAAGCGCTTGATTCGATTCACAAGAACAATCCATATAAATCGACAAATGTCAGAAAACAAATGATTAATGTGGGAATTGAACTTATTTCGAATAACATGATTTTTGGCGCAGGACCTGGGGCGTTTGATAAATATTGTGCGGTTAATAAAGACCGTTTTCAACTAAAAACCCAACGTTCTGCGCATAATTTCCCAATTGAAATAATTAGTCAATTTGGATTTGTAGCGTGGATATATTTAGCGCTTATTGGTTCGATTTTAACTTGGTTATTTTTGAATAAATTTCGCCAAAGCCGTATTCAAGCTTTTGGGTTAATTGTTTTTAGTATTTCGATTGCTGTTAGTTGGTTAATGCCATCTTCTTTCCTACTTTTAGAGGTAAGTAGGTTATTTCTACCCCTTATTGTAATTTGTTATTTTTCCGAAAAATCTGCCAATAAATATGCCTAAGAAAATAATAATATTGGTTGGTTTACCTTTATTTACCCGAAAAATGGCAAAAGACCTCGGTGAAATGGACCCGTCGAAAAAATTTCTAACTTTTGATACGTATTATTCAATTAAGGACAAGATTTTATTTTTTTTAGCGCTTCCCTTTTGTTCCATGGTTATTTCTTTTAATGGTGTGACGGACAAAAGCGGCACCCTTGATTGGGTATTACGATGGAAAAAGAAATTGATTTTTCAATGGATGGGAACCGATGCCCTTCTTGCAATGCATAGATTCAAGGATGGCTCAATTAATAGAACCTATATTGATTACGCTAGAAATTTTGTCGATTCCCCTTGGCAGCAAGAAGAAATTAAAAGTATTGATTTACCAATCCACATTGTTCCTTTCAAGTACGGTCGAGAACTAACCCCTCTCCAGAATTATTCGAAAATTACCATTTTTACTTATGTCGCAGAATCGAGAATGGTATTTTATGGATGGGATAAGATAAAATTTGCTGCCCAAAAATTCCCCTCACTCGAATTTCGAGTAGCGGGTCTCAAGAACGTGTCTGAAGAGTACCCTTCCAATATCAAATTATTAGGTTGGCTTGAATCAGAAGAAATGGACAAAGAAGTAGTAAGTGCGCCAATTTTTTTACGCATGACTGATCACGATGGATTTTCAGTAACCGTGATAGAGGCTTTATCTGTTGGAGCAGAAGTGATTTGGTCCCATCCTTCAGAATGCATTCATTGGGTAAAAAACCAAATGGAACTTGTTAATAAAATCGAGGAGGTAACAGCATTGATTCAAAATCGAAACCTTACTCCGAGTTGTGAAAACATTAACTTTTCGAAAAAAACATACAATAAGAATAGATTACTTAGAGATTACATTTCGAACATAGATAATTTTCTGAATCGATGAAAATTTGTTTTTTCGCAGATGGTCAAAGTCCCCATACGGTTAAATGGTGTGAACATTTCGAACGATTAGGACACGATGTGCATTTAATTTCGTTCCGCAAATGCAACATACAGGGAGTTTCAGTACATTTTGTAAATGTTGGCACTTTAAACGTCAAAGGCGGGAATTGGAAAGTACTATTTACAGTTTTGAAGGTTCGAATTCTCCTGAAGAAAATTAAACCAGACGTTCTTCATGCGCATTACGCTACGAGCTATGGAATTGTAGCGGCATTGACAAATTATCATCCATTGGTTATATCGGGATGGGGTTCCGATATTTTGGTTAGTCCAAAATCTTCTAAAATAATGAGGTGTCTAATTCAATGGGCTTTGAAAAAATCCGATGCAATTACAATTGTTGCTGAACATATGAGAGAAAGTTTGGTTTCATTGGGCGTACCTCCATCGAAAATTAACATTATAACGCATGGTATAAAAACGAATGTGTTCTGTAAAAAAGAAGTTCAAAAACATGATGTTTTCACCTTTGTTTGTTCAAGAAATTTTGAGCCGTTATATAATCACATCCAACTTTTAGAGGCTTTTGAAATTTTGATGAATAAAGGGCTGAACGTTAATCTAAAACTTATTGGAGAGGGGTCCTTGAAGGAAGACTTAATTCATTGGGTAGATCATCGCAACTTGGGAAAAAACATATATTTCCAGGGTCGTATTTCTCAGGAGGAAATGGCCTTAGAATTAAATAAAGCTCATGTTTTTGTTACCGTTTCTACTACCGATGGTGATGTTGTTTCTTTAGTAGAGGCAATTGCTTGTGGCAATTATTGTATTGGTTCTGATATTCCAGCGAACAAAAATTGGATTGAACACAATGTAAATGGATTAATTGTTCCTCTTTTCGATAAGGAAACCTTGGCAAATGCGATGATTGCATCGCTTGAGAATTATTCCCGCCTTACCGAGGAGGCAATGGACTTGAATAGAAAAATAATCGAAACAACTGGGAATTGGAATTCAAATATGGCTTTAGCGGAGAAATTATATTTCAATCTAATGCAAGACGGGATTAATTGAAAAACATGAAACATTCCATTTAATGAAGGAGAAGCTGAGCATCTTGTTTAATTCAACTGTAGGATTTCCTTCTAAATACACGTTGGCAGACATTGGTCTTGCGTGGATTATATTTTTCTCTATTGTATATCAAAAACTTGCTCCAATTGGTTTTGGACTAATGCTCGTCTCTTTGGTTTTGGAGAGAAAAAAGGTTACGACAACTGAATTCCTTTCTTTTATTAAAAAAGGTCCTGCATTGTGGTTTATTATGTACTTCTTTTTACTGGTAATTGGTTTATTATGGACTGTAAATCATGAATATGCATTATCAAAATTGGAGAATAAAATGTCTTTTATTCTTTTGCCAATGCTCCTATTTTTCACGGTTCGGAAAGGCAGTACCATTGCATGGAAACAACTTTTCATATACGCATTACTTTTTGCTTTGGCGATGTACGAAATACTTGCCTTGTTGAGATTTATCGGTAACCCCGACCCATCATGGCAACTTGAGTTTTTAGCCTCTCGATTTACTGTTTTCATGCACCGCAGCTATTTTTCTTGTTATCTTGTTATCGGAATAGTCTTACTTTTTGAGAATATTCACTCCGCTATTTTTAAACATACCTTGGCAATAATTTTTTTTAGTTTTGGAGTTCTTCAAACTGAATCTAAAGCTGGAGTAGTTTGTTTATTTATAGTTCTCTCGGTTCAATTTTATTCTATTTTAAAATCGAAACAAAAAAAAGTTAATTGGTTTTTGGGGATAGGTGTTTTGCTATTTTCTTTGGTTTTTGTTATTAATAATCCGATTAAAACCAGGTTTGAAACCATGTTGAGTGCACTCGGTAATATTCAGACTAAAAATAATAGTTCGGTTGAAAGCAATACGGCAAGAATTTTAATGTGGAATGCATCGTGGCAAGTTTGGAAGAAGGATTTGATTTTAGGTGTGGGAACGGGAGATTACAATGATGAACTGATTGATTACAACAAATCCAACAACAATCTAGGTGTTGCAAAGGAAGAGTTGAATGCCCACAATCAATTCCTTAATACTTCCGTACAATTAGGATTGATAGGTTTGATAGTATTAGTTATGGTTTTTATTTCAACTTTTTCTTATTCACAAAAAAGTATTTGGCAGGTGTTAATATTGACGGTATTCTTCATTAATTTTTTTGTGGAGTCATTCATTGAAACCCAAGCTGGAGTTGTGCTTTTTAGTACTTTGCTTCTATTATTCTTCAAAAAGAATGAAACCGATCAATTTGAATTAGATGCAACTTAGATGAAAATACTTTTTTTAACCCAATATTACCCTCCAGAAATTGGAGCACCCCAAAACCGACTGCATGAATTAGCCGTTCGATTGAAAGCAAATAATGTGACCGTAGAGGTCCTAACTGCACTTCCAAATTATCCAAAAATGGAAGTTATGGAGGCTTATAAACAGGGTAAATTACGTGAAGAAATTATTGACTCCATTCCCGTGCACCGCTCTTGGATTTATGTCTCAAAATCAAAAGGAGTTTTTTCAAGGTTATTAAATTACTTCAGTTTCGTTTGGTCTTCTTATTGGCGAGGATTAAAATTGGGAAGATTTGATTTTTTACTCGTAGAAAGTCCACCGCTATTTTTAGGGTATTCTGCCATTCGATTATCTAAGAAATTGAATGCAAAACTAATATTTAATGTAAGTGACCTGTGGCCGGAGAGTGCAGAGAAATTAGGCATCGTAACAAATAAACGCTTGTTAAATCTTGCCTATAAACTCGAGGCAAAATGTTACGCACGGGCGACATTGATTACGGGTCAAACGGAAGGAATTGTTAAAGATATTCAACATAGGTTTTCCAATTCAAACGTGTTTTGGTTACCAAATGGTGTGGATATTGATTTTTATAATCCTGAAAAAGTAAAAACGTCCGATTTTAGATCCGAGAATGGATTTTCAACCCATGATATTTTGTTCTTTTATGGGGGCATTATTGGTCATGCACAAGGTTTAGAAGTTATATTGTTGGCCGCAAAGGAAGTTATAGATATCGCTAATATTCATTTTATTTTACAAGGATCTGGACCGGAAAAAGAAAAGTTAATCAATCTCAAAAAGGACTTACAACTTGGAAATGTTCACTTTTTTGAACCGGTTTCAAAGTCTGAGATGCCCGGAATTGTTAAAGCTGTGGATGTTGCGCTTATACCATTAAAAAATCTCCCGCTGTTTCAAGGAGCTATTCCATCGAAAGTTTTTGAAGCCCTTTCGATGAAAAAACCACTACTCTTGGGAGTAGATGGTGAGGCCCGCGAGCATTTCATAGAAAAAGCTAAGGCTGGTCTTTTTTTTGAACCTGAAAATGCTTTAGAATTGGCCAAACAGGTGAAGATTCTTGCGCTGGACGTTATAAAAAGAGAGGAGATGGGTGAAAATGCCCGCAAATATGTAGCGTTATATTTTAATCGAAATAGAATTGCCATTGGATTTTTGGATAAATTAAAAGAGATTCTGTAATCCTAATTTAAATTCTAAGGGCTTTGTTTTATGTCTTCGGAGAAAGAAGAAAAATCAATTTTGTTTATTTTGACTCCAAAGCTAAATGGTCTTGGGCGCAGGATTATTTAATATCGAATTCGTTTACTAAGTTGGCGCATAATCATTAATTGTAACGGTACATTTTATACTTTTAAATTATAACAGCTTTACCATTTAAAGGGGTTGATCCTAGTCACCACAAATTGTGTAAATGGTTTACTTGATAGGTAATCGCATTGGCATTAATCATTTTTACTATTTTTGCTATAATGCTTCCTTTCTCCCCCCCACGAATCGATCAGACGATCATTGATGAAGTTACCGATACCCTGAGAAGTGGTTGGATTTCAACGGGTCCTAAAACTAAACTTTTTGAAAAGAAAATTACCGAATATGTTTGTTGTAAAACTACCGTTGCCGTTAGTGCCTGGACCACTGGTATGGAAGTGGCATTGCGCTGGTGGGGCATTGGCCCTGGAGATGAGGTAATTATTCCAGTGTATACGTATTGTGCCAGCGCAAACGTCGTTTTGCATACCGGGGCAAAGGCCGTTATGGTAGATATCAATCCCGATGATTTTAACATTAGTATAGAGGCCATTCGGGCAGCAATAACCCCAAATACGAAAGCTATAATGCCGGTTGATATCGCAGGTCTCCCCTGTGATTTCGATGCCATTAAAAACTTAGTCGAGGAAGCTAAACCCTTATTTTCTCCCACGAACGAAGAACAGCGTAAATTAGGTAGAATCTTAATCGCTTCGGATGCTGCGCATAGTTTTGGTGCAACGTACAAAGGGGTTCAAATGGGGGCTGTTGCGGATATCACTTGTTTTTCCTTCCATGCCGTAAAGAATTTAACCACTGCTGAAGGTGGGGCCATTTGTTTTAACCTTCCGGATTCTTTCGATCATGATGCGCTATATCAATTGTTTTGCATTAAAATATTACATGGACAATCTAAGGATGCCTTGGCAAAAATGCAAAAGGGAGCGTGGCGATACGATGTAATAGAACCAGGCTATAAATGCAATATGACAGACCTTCAGGCGTCCATTGGTTTAATAGAACTCGCCCGATATCAAGAAACATTAAACCGGCGCAAAGAAATCTTTGAACAGTATTCGAGTGCTTTTTCATCCTACGAGTGGGCGGAGAATCCAACGAGGGAAGACGCAGACCGTGTTTCTTGCTGCCACCTCTATCAGTTGAACATAAAAGGCATTACGGAAGCCCAACGCGATGCAATTATGCATGAAATTTTTGAGCAGGATATATCCGTTAATGTTCATTTTCAGCCATTAGCGCTCCTTACGGCGTATAAAAATTTAGGATATCGCATTGAAGACTATCCCGTAGCCTACAATAAATACGCTAGGGAAATATCGCTGCCCATTTATTTTAATTTAACCAACGATCAAGTAGCTTCCGTGATAAATGCCGTTAAAAAAGCATACGACATCGTAATGGGATGAAACGATTAATGGACCTTTTCACGGCTCTATTGGTCTTGGTACTTTTCTTGCCTTTTGGTATTTTGATATCCTTGTTAATCGTGCTAGAATCTAGCGGCGGAGTGTTTTACCGTCAGGAACGAATTGGCCTTAAAGGCAAACCTTTTTATCTGTTGAAATTTCGTTCCATGCGGCCAAACGCAGACCTCCAAGGTAAGCTGACCGTTGGAGAGCGCGATCCACGAGTTACCCGCATTGGTTTTTTTATTCGGAAGTTTAAGCTCGACGAATTCCCTCAATTCATCAATGTTTTCAAAGGTGAAATGAGCGTTGTGGGCCCTAGACCAGAAGTCGCGGAATATGTTGCCCTTTATAGCGAAAATCAAAGGCGTGTATTGGATGTCAAACCAGGTATAACCGATGAAGCGTCCATTACTTATTTTGAAGAAAACAAGTTGCTTTCTAAATCCACGAACCCTCATAAAACCTACATCGAAGAAATTATGCCAGAGAAAATACGCATCAACCTGGCATATCAAGAACGCGCAACGGTTTGGACAGATTTAGGCGTAGTTTGGAAAACAGCGGCACGAATGGTAAAATAAGGGTGACTCCATCATTTGAAAAGGAATCTTGCGTTTGTGCGGAATCAAACGTCTTGAGATTATCAATACCAAAGTACCGGAGGGACCTATCCATATGTTAAATTCGGAGGTTCTTTGGGGGCGCAATGGAACCTTTCGCCATGCATACTGCTCGGATTGGAATATGGGTTTTATGTGGCCAATAATGTGCAGAATCCTGGATCATGGGATTCTTCGTTTGAGCCTTTTTATAAAGGCATTTCCGGAAAATACTTTGTAATATATCGCTGGGGTAAAAAATAAAAGAACACCCATCCTCAGGAGTGGGCTCGGATAAGGTGCCTATCCTACTAAATAAAGCAGACGCTGACTTATCCCAGTTAATTTGTCGTACCTTCGCCCCTCATATCGTAAAGAGCACAACACCAATGCGCTTTCATCGGTTAAAAAATAAACATGCAATTTAAGGATCTAAACTTACACCCTTCGATACTGAAAGCAGTAGAGGAAGAAGGATATACTACACCAACACCAATCCAGGAACAAGCGGTTCCGTTGGTACTTATGGGACGCGATGTCCTTGGATGTGCTCAAACTGGTACCGGTAAAACAGCGGCGTTTGCAATGCCTATTTTACACCAGCTCGAACAAAGGAATCTTTCTGGGCCAAGGAAAATCAGCGCACTAATCCTTACTCCAACAAGGGAACTTGCCATACAAATAGACGATAGTTTTAAGACCTATGGTAAATACCTTAAGGTACGAACCTTGGTGATCTTCGGTGGCGTTGGACAGCAACCTCAAGTAGATGCCTTGAGAAGGGGTACGGATGTATTAATTGCTACTCCTGGACGCCTTCTCGATTTGGTCAATCAGCGCCTTCTCGACTTAGGCCATATTTCCTTGTTTGTTCTCGATGAAGCGGATCGCATGCTTGATATGGGATTCATTCATGATGTGCGAAAAGTACTCCAATTGCTTCCGAATAAAAGGCAAAATCTGTTTTTTTCTGCAACCATGGCGCCCGATATTCAGCACCTCGCAGACGCCATATTAATCCGTCCGGTTAAAGTTGAAGTTACCCCGGTCTCATCCACTGCAGAAATGATAGATCAATGCGTTTACTTTGTAGATAAAGCCAATAAAAACGCTCTCTTTCTATCGATTGTTGAGGGAATTAACGCGCCTTCTATGTTAGTCTTCACCCGAACCAAATACGGTGCGGATAGGCTTGCCCGATTCTTAGTTAAAAATGGGATGAAAGCAGAAGCGATACATGGTGATAAAAGCCAAAACAATCGGCAACGATCCCTGAAAGCGTTCAAGGACAAGACAATTCGTTTTTTAGTAGCTACAGATATAGCTGCGCGCGGTATCGATATTGAGGAAATGGAAATGGTGATTAATTATGAAATTCCGAATATACCCGAAACGTACGTGCATCGAATTGGTCGAACGGGTAGGGCGGGACGCAGTGGTAAAGCTATTTCGCTATGTGATTTTGAGGAAAAGGCCTATTTGAAAGATATAGAGAAAATTATTCATCAAAAAGTTCCGGTTATCGATAACCACCCTTACCCTATGGAAATCTTCGAGGTAATCAAAAAAGAGAAAACTCCTCGGCCTACTTCTGATCGAAATAAGTCAATTGCACCGAAACAAAGGGAAGGTACGGCGTTACCCTCGGCTAAAAAAGGAAAATCCTCTTGGTTTCGTAAACGAAAGGCGTAGCGTATCAGTGAATTTCTATGGTGTACCGATGCTCCCGAATTTCACCATGGGGTAGGGAAAGTATCCCTGCTTTTTGGACAAGGATTCCTTCGGCATTCCATGCATCAGCCCATCCCCACCACGGTTCGATACAGAAAAACGGAGCGCCTGGTTTGGTCCATAATCCTACAGCTGTCCAATCCTCGCAGTGCACGGTTAGCAATTTTGGTCCATTTTTTTCGCCAAATCCGATGGAATGAAAGGGAGGGTTTTTGACGACTATCGCATCCGATTGAAATAAATCCTCCGATAGCGGTAAGCCATGATTTAGCCTTAATTTTTTCGTATTTCCATTGTAATAATTCCCGGTAATTAAATGCTGATCCACTGTAAATTGTCCATCAAAATAGAGCGTATGGTTTTCAAGTTTTCCGGATACGTGAAATCCCGGATGTCCGCCAATGCTGTAGAGAAGCAAATCGATGTCTCGGTTTGTAATCCTATGGTTAACCTCGATTCTATTGTCCTGCAACGTATAGCTTACATCGAGCGTAAATGCGAATGGATAATGCCCGAGTGTGGTATTGTTTTCTTGCAGGCGATAGGTAATTGAGCATTGGTTTTCATCCATGACTTGAAAGATTTGATCGCGCGCAAATCCATGTTGCCGCATCGCGTAGGTTTTCCCTAAATGGTTGTATTGGTCCTTGATTAACCGTCCAACGATTGGAAATAATATAGGGGAGATTCGATTCCAATGCGTTTCATTTTTTCGCCACAATACGTTACCGTGGTTAACATGAATTAACCCTTGAAGCTCGGCACCTAAAGGAGAAATTACGGCCTCAAGTAGATTATTTTTAAGTGTCTGCACGGTTTATAATATTTTGGCTACCATGCCCTGTACTCGCCAGCACGGTTTAGAAATCCTTGTCCATGAATTTCGGTATTTGATTCCGTTGGCGTTGGAAAAATGGTTTTACCCTGAAGCCTTACCTTTCCACCTTCAGGAACAGCGATGATCAGCGTTAAGCGTTGGTTTCGTAATTTATCCATTTTAGGAAAGGAATAAGTGGGGGATACCCATACCGCAGAATCTTTTACGACGATCGGAAAGCCAATATTTCTAGCCTTACGTATCGCAGATTCATGCGTTGATCCTGCGGCATGCAGTTGTTCGGAAATCTGAAAAAGCGAATCTGAAGTTCTTTTGAATTGAATTGCAATTCCATCCATAAAGATTTGGTTGTCCTTAATAGTAAACCATTCCGTTTCTCCATGTCCATTGATTTTAATTCCAGGAATGGTTGAATGGGCTCTATCCTTGGCTTGGAGGATAAGTGTCTTTCCTGAGATGCGTTTCACGGGCCTTTCTACCTCACCATCGACGCGAAAGGATTTGCTTAAAGCAATACCAGCTAAGGACAAGAAAACAATTCCAGCGATACATATGAACGTGAGACCAATAGAAATTCCTTTGAAATAACTCGATTTAATGGGTTTCAAAAGCCGAATACCAAATAGGAAACTTTGTAAAACAATGGAAAGAACAACCAAGGATATTCCTGTCAAAAGGAGACGATAATCGCCAATGTTTTCGAAAGTCAGTTTGCCTAAATCTTGCAAGGAAATCAACGTTCCGTCTACTAAAACGGAAGGCTCAATGATTAGGAGGGAAAGGAAAGCAATGAGTAATGCAAAGCCAAAGCACAGCGATATTACACCAAGAAATCGAGAAAAGAGGATAACAATGCGTGTTATTCCAGTTTTTAAATGGACCTTATTCTTAACTTTTTCAGCTTCCGCTTTGATGCGTTGGGCAGCTTGTTCGAATTCTGTTCGAAGGTTTCCCAAGTTAACTGCTTGTCCTTTCATCTGAAGTTTTTCACTGCTTGTATTCGCTGCAGGAATTATAATCCACAACACCAGGTAAAGTAAAAACCCAGCACCTAGCCCCAAAAAGGCAATAATGTAAAGGGCTCGAACCACAATAACATCGATGTTAAAGTACGCGGCAATTCCTGCACAAATCCCGCCAAGAACAGCTGAATCTTTATCCCTAAAAAGCCTTTTTGGGTTAATGGATTCAAAGGAGGTAGATTCCTTGCGATTGGAATCTGTGTTGTAAAATTCTTCTGGCTTACCAATTTTTGTGATGATTTCATCGATATCGGTTACTTTAACTACGCGGAGAATATCGAACCCCTTTTGTTGGAGTAATTCAATGACACGCAATTCTACATCTTGAATAATCTCCTCGCATCCTTCCTCGCTTTCTAGGATTTTACGGATGCTGGTTAGATAATTTTCCAAGGTGTCATATGCCTGGTCCTCAAATAAAAAAGGAACTCCCTGGAGATGAATGGATATGGTTTTATTCATGGCCTAAGATTTTAAGGTTAAAGCATTTACCGCTTTATATAATTCGACCCAAGTGCGTTCTAATTCCGAAAGGAAGATTTTTCCTTGCTCCGTTAGGAAATAGTACTTTCGAGGAGGGCCAGAGGTGGATTCTTCCCATCGGTAATCCAGTAATTGCATGTTTTTCAAGCGGGTAAGCAAGGGATAAATGGTACCTTCAACGACTTTAAGTTGCGCTTGTTCAAGACGAGCTAATACTTCTGAGGGATAAGCCTCCCCTTGGGATAAGATGCTTAGAATACAATACTCTAAAATTCCCTTGCGCATTTGAGCTTGCGTATTATCTGAAATCATCTAAGGTATTTTAATGCAAAGATATAGGTAAAAAATAGAAATATGCAATACATAGTACCTAAAAAAATAAAAAAGTATTTTATTTGATTCTATCGCAACACTATCCCAAGCTGAATTTCTTTTTCCGGAAAATAGAGGCGGTAAAGTCCTTTGGAATGGCCGGATAGCTGCAGCGTTAGATCAAGGACCGTTATTTGACCTTGATTAATGGTTTTTCCCAGAGCATCCATTAAAACATAGGTACCCCCAAGGTAGGACATGGGTATTTTGAGTGCAAGCGTACCTTCCGTTGGATTGGGGTATAGGGTGGGTACTTCAGCAATGGTATTCTCGAATGCCGAAGCAGAATTATAGGTAAAATAGCAGGTGTCATTTACCAACAAAGAATCACCATAAATAAACTGAATTGTGAGCGGTTCACACCAAAGGGCATTGGTTAAATTCACAGGGTAATCTTGGCTTGTTTGACCCAATTGGGCAAAATAAAACAGGTTACCCGTAGCCAAAGTATCGCCTTGGCAGTTCAAAATACTGGAAACGTGGGGATAAGAAACGAGTTGATTTGCTGAACCCGAGAAATAGATGCCAATCCAGTAATTTCCTTGATTTAGGCTGTCAGGATATAGCGTTGTAAGGCTGAAATCTCCACAATCCATTTGTCCGATCGTGCGCTGCGGTATTATACTAATGCAAACGAGGCATAGAAAAACGAATCGTTTCTTCATGGTATTAAGCAGCTATTTTCTTCATAAAGATACAAAATAGAAAATTCTGCATCGTACCAAACGGTGTGGTATGATCGATATACGAGGACCTTACCAATTCAAAATCCGTTTCGAATAAAAGCGATAGTTCTCGCTCGTCGTATTGGGTGATGTCAATTCCACTGCATCGCAAAGGACCTTTCTTTGAAAAGGTCGCAATAAGCAAATAACCTCCGGGAAGAATAGCCTTAGTAGCCAATTGAACGTACCGATGTACCTCTTGTGGATCCGTTAAGAAATGAAAAGCGGCTCGATCGTGCCAGAGCTTATACCCTTCGGAGGGATTAAAGGCTAATACATCGCTTTCGATCCAACATACTTCATCGCTCCGCACTCCTATTCGATGCTTTGCCCGTTGTAAAGCACCAGAAGAAATATCCAATACAGAAAGCTGAGTGAATCCCTTTTCCAAAAGAAAGTCTACCAAAAAACTATCTCCTCCTCCTACATCAATTATAGAAGACTACTTGGCAATGTTCAATTCCGAAATCCAACCCAATGAGGGTTCTGGAATGGGCTGATACCAACTGACCTCCGATAAGGATTTCTCCGCGTAAATTTTTTCCCAGTGATTTTTTCGGGTTAAAACATCCATGCTTTTAAGGGTATTCCTTCAAAAAGAAATAAAAAACTACGGTTTAAACAAAATCGTGGAATACGTATAGCTCGACTGAGGCGCACCCGTAATACCGCTCACGGTTACGGTATAGCTTACATCATCCGTTGCATTTGTAAGTATTCCTTGTGGCTCCCACACTATGGTTTTATCGCCATATGATCCCGCGGTTGAAACAATCGTCAAAGGAACATTCCCACTCGGACCAGTCATGGTGACGGTTGCGTTCGTAAAGTTTGCACCTGGAATACCAAAAGACCACCTTGGAAACGTTAACGTTTGAGGAATATATCCTTTTGGAGGATAGGCTATAAATTCGGGTATTTGAGTATTTCCGCCAGCCGTTCCAATGACTCCAAGCGCCATCGATGAATTCGTGCTGCCATAACTGAATTGAGTCTTGGCCGAATGAAGAATCCACCTGCGATGTCCTACGGCAGTATTGCTTGCACCAGGATCGTTTATAAACATTGTAACTGCATCGGCTGCGCCAGCACCTAGGGCAATGTTGCTGGTGGCGGCGCCATCGGCTCCTGCTTGGGTGTAACATGTCCATGTGCTTGGGGGCGTGTGGCTCAACGCGTTGTTGGCCTTCATCATAAGCGCCGTTTCTTGGTACATGGCAAATTTTGAGGGATCCAAGGTCGTGTTATCGTTTAATCCAACCAAGCGTCGGAAATAATTTATGCGCTGTATCACTTTATCGTGCGTGGTTTGAGGTAAACTCCCTGCATTGCAATTGGCCGTGTTTCCAGTCCAACCCGTATTTGGAACGGCCGAACCAAGGTAATTTGTATTGTAATCTTCCACCGCAATTTCTCGCGCTGTAGGCTCGGGTGTTGGTTGCGTTTTTTTCTTGCAACCCACAAAAAATAGTGTCGAAGCTAGGATGACGGATAAGGAGTATTTCATTTTAGCGTTTTTAAATTACGTTTTCTTTAGTGTACAATTTTTTCAATGCCATTATGCCTTTTTGGATCACATAAAAAAGTAAAAAAACAAGATGATTTCCATTCGACGCAATCCATCTGCCCTGCCAATGCGAGACCCTGATCCATTGTATAGGTAATCTCCATCTAGCCTACCAATTCGCGAACCCGACCCATTATAAAGGTAGTCGCCATCAATGCGTCCAATGCGCGACCCTGATCCGTTGTAAACGTATTGACCATCGATTCGTCCAATGCGCGAACCCGAACCACTGTATATATATTCTCCATCCACACGACCCATTCTGGATCCGGATCCATCGTAATAATATTGGCCATCCACGCGACCAATGCGTTTGCCATTTCCATCGTACATGTATTGTGCACTTGCGAGGTTTGCACTCATCACTAAGGCACCGATTATCAGTAATTTTTTCATTTCTTTTGGTTTTAATGCAATTCAAGGTGCGAGCATAACAAGCAAATTAAAACTCTGCTACCGTTGTTTGACCAATAATACGAACAATTTTTTAATCAAGCAAAGGGCAATATTTAGTATTTTATCGTGAAGCGTTAAAGATACGTTTCAATGGCTATATGAATTAAAAAGGTTACTCTTCAATTACAATGGATACCTCTTGGGTGTCGCCATCGATCGGAGGACTTACCTTATGAATTTCTATGCGCAAGGTTTCAACCCCTTTCAATGTTCCTTTAATGCGAAGGTAAATGCGTTGACCAACGTGCTCAATAAGCTTGGATCGAATCGCCATTTCTTCCGCTACGATTTGCTGAACGGCACAATAATCGACCGTATCAGATAAGGAATCGTTTAATGCGGCTTGGGTGAAATCTGTTTTGATATCAACATCTACTAAGTAATGACCGCCAATGCGTGCTTCCTCTTCCATACAGCCATGGAATGCGTAACATCGTATCCCTCGAACGTGTATGCTATGCTTCATGGACAAGGTTTGAAAGGAGAGAAAGATTGGTTTTCATCCGACTTAGCACTTCTTCTTTTCCCAAAAATGCACTCACATCAAACATTCCGGGCCCAGCACCGACACCCGTTACCGATAACCTGTAAGGCAACAGAACAGCACCTATCCCCAGTCCTTTTTCTTCCAAAAATGCCTTAAAAGCGGACTCAATATTGGCGGAGGTAAAGTCACTGATGCCATCTAAACGAAGCATCCATTCTTTCAAATATTCAGTAGTTTCCGCCTTCCATTTTTTGCGAAGGGTTTCGCCATCAAATTCCGTTGGATTTTTTAACAAATAGGCCCCATCCGTAAGCATATCCCTTGCAAAGGTAGCCCGTTCTTTCATTAAACCTACGAGGGTTTCCAAGGCGGCATCAGAAAGACTCAAATCAGGGTTTAATGCCCTTAATTCCGCTGCAATGGTGGCATCCGGTTGCATACGCAACCAACTCTGTTGAAACCATTTTGTTTTTTCTGGATCAAACTTTGCCCCGGATTTAGAAACACGCTCGAGGGAGAAAGCGTCTACCAATTCCTCCAAGCTAAAAAGCTCTTGTGGTGTTCCCGGATTCCATCCGAGCAAGGCCAACATATTGATAAATGCTTCAGGCAGATAGCCTTTTTCACGGTATCCAGAATAAAGTTCTCCTTCCGCAGTGGTCCAGTTGGTTGGAAAAACAGGAAACCCTAAGCGGTCCCCGTCACGCTTCGAAAGTTTACCATTTCCATCTGGACGTAACAGAAGGGGTAAGTGGGCAAATTCTGGTGCTTCCCAACCAAAAGCTTGGTACAATAATGCATGGAGTGGGGCAGAGGGCAACCATTCTTCTCCCCGGATCACATGAGAGATTTGCATGGTAAAATCATCCACCACATTGGCAAGATGATACGTGGGCATACCGTCGCTTTTGAAAAGTACCTTGTCGTCCAAATTATTGGTATTAACAACTACCCACCCGCGGATCAAATCTTGAAAACGTACTTCTTCGTTGCGAGGCATCTTCATTCTAATGACATAAGGTTCTCCGTCTTCAATACGCTTAGTAACCTCCGATTGAGGCAGCGTCAAAGAGTTCTTCATGGAAGCCCTAGTCACACTGTTGTATTGCCAATTAGGCATACCCATTTGTTTTGCTTGTTCGCGTACCAAGTCCAATTCCTCTGCGGTATCGAATGCGTAATACGCTTTATCGTTAGCAACCAATGTTTCTGCGTAAGGACGATACATTTCTTTCCGCTCGGATTGAATGTAAGGTCCAAAAGCTCCTCCTAAGCCGGGGCCTTCCGTTGGAAGGATACCACACCAAGCAAGGGCATCCATGATATACTCCTGTGCCCCAGGGACAAATCGTGTTTGGTCTGTGTCCTCAATTCGAAGGATAAAGGTTCCATTGAATTTTTTTGCAAACAGGTAATTATATAGGGCCGTTCGAACTCCCCCCATGTGTAGGGGGCCGGTAGGTGAAGGGGCGAACCGTACGCGGACAGGTTTTGACATGAATGTATTTTTCTGCAAAGGTAATGAATAGCCATTAAAACAATAGCTTTTGCCGCTGGTTCAGGATCTTTTGGAAAAACGTTGTTTATGGTTTGTATTACTACGTGGCTGAAAACCTTTATCCAGGATTGGAAATGGGCTTACCGTCTTCAAGCGCATACTACACCGGTCTTGCTACTGATATTACCTTTGCGGATAAAACAACGGCACCGTTTAAAGTTGTTTCTTCTAAAGAAAGCTTTGCAAGTTTGGGAGCTGCCCACGGTAGCATTCGAATTGGTTGGAGATTCTATGAAGCAGAAAGCATTTTTAAAGGGGGATTCGTCCCCCTATTTTTATGACCCTAGGTTTCTTTTCTTAGCACCGCATTGCCTATCTTTGTCGTATGAAATGGACGGTATTATTCCTATTATCTATGTCTTTGGGCTCTTGCGTGGTCACCAACTATGTAAATAATATAATCCCAATTACACAAAAACACCACACCATTGCTGTGTTGCCCCCAAGAACAACCATTGAGCGCAAGGTGTGGATGACGGATGATCGATTCAACGAGTTTACCACAAAAAAGCAGTTCGAACTTCAAGAGCATTTAATCCGATCGTTAAATCGAAGAATTAATGAAGGTAAATGCTTTGTAGAAGTGTTAGACCTCCAGTCAACCAATGATATCGCACTACCTGAAGGGTATACCGAAAACCGTATTTCCGCAAAAGAATTATGCCGTAAGCTCAAGGTAGACGCCGTTATTGAATCCAGCATTCAAATCCTTGAACCCGTCTCAGAATTAACCGCCATATTTTTTCAACAAGCCACCGGAAGTACACTCATTACGAATTCAGTGACCCTGAATGCCTCCTTGATAGATACCTTAGCCAACACCCCAATCTGGTCGCTTAACACAGCGAAGTTTGGGACCTTAGGGTCAATTAAAAAAGCCATGCAAGCCAAAGTAATCCGACGCACTACACGGAATACTCCATACAATATAAAAAAGTCCCCGTACCGAGGCTTGTATCTGGATTATTTGGAAGGGGAAGATGATCCAACCGAAGAAGGGGAGCCCATTCGGTTAAGGTAGCTAAAATGATTCCATAGGGCAGCACCTAAACTCGGATAAGAGTGGTAAGGATAATTAAATTCCGTTGCTGTTTTTCGCACCAAGGGGGCTAATTTGCGGTAATGTACATGGGAAATATCTGGAAACAAATGGTGCTCGATTTGGTAATTTAATCCTCCGAGCAAGGCCGTGACCCACCAATGGTTTGGGGCAAAATTATGGGTGGTTTCTAACTGAAACCGATGCCAACTTTTATCCTTAAGCATTCCTGACCCCTCTGTAAAATCAACGTTGTGGGTAACATGCGCCAACTGAAAAATTAAGGTCATAAATATTCCGCCTACCGTTAACATCAACAGGTATTTTAAAACTACAATGTACCACACCAAACCAAAGAGGAGTGGAATCAACAGAAAAATCACATGAAATAAGGACTTCTTTAAAGCAATGGTTACGGTAAGCAATCGAGCTTGTCTTTGGCTTAGGTGCCCTTCCTTTAAATACGTTCTTACCTTAATAAAATCTTTGATGCTTAACCATTCAAAAAGCAATAATCCGTAGAGAAAAGGTGCATAAAAGGCCTGCATGCGATGGAACCAATGCCATTTTTGATGCGGAGAAAACCTAAAAAAGAATCTTGGACTAATGTCTTGATCTATTCCATCAATATTGGTGAAATGGTGGTGAATGTGGTTGTGTTCAATTTCCCAAATTTTTGATTCTGCACCAATAAGAAAGATAGGTATTTCCAATAAAAATCGACCAATTCTGTGATTGGTATAGCTACCATGAACCTTGTCATGAAGTACATTCATCCCAATAAGTCCTAACAAAATACCCATCGCTGCCCAAGCAAACCAGCTTACTCCTTCAGGTATCCAACTACTAAATACCAATGTTCCATAAAGCCCAATGTAACACCCCGTTAGTACAATGGTTTTCGCCACCAATCCCACGTTTCCCCTGCGTGGTATTCCGTTTTCTTTTAAATAAGTACTTACCCGTTTGTGCAAGGTTTTGGCAAAGGCATCTTCCGATACCGAACGAAATTCTAATTGGGTGTTTATTTCTTTCAAGGGCTCTCTTAGTACTCAAAAATAACACTATTTTCAACCCGTGAATCCTAGATGTTTCTTCATTCCATTTTGGCCTTTATTGAACTTTTGGCGAATTGCCCTTAACGCTGGAGGAATTTCTTGGCTTCAAATCCATCGATTCCTTCTCATTAGTTTATATCTTTTCCTAACGGAACCGTTCAGGGGCCTACAAATCCTATTTCATGGAACGTACTACTGGAACCCCAAAGCCGTTAATCCACCTGTTTTTATCATAGGACATTGGCGAAGCGGAACAACCGTTATGCAAGATGCTTTATCCAAGGATAAAAACTTCCATTACCTTTCCTTGTATCGTATGATTGCAGCCAGTCATTTTCGCATAACTGAGGCGTGGATTGCTCCAGTGCTAAACCGTTTGGTTCGTTTTGTTGGTTGGCATTATCCATTGCAACGCCTACCTCTTGATTTTAATTATTCCGGTGAGCTGGATGTTGCATTAACCCTTTTGGGAAGTTCGAAAGCTTACACCTGGGGACATTTATTCCCGCGAAAATATCCGGTTTTTTACCAAAAACTCGTCTTGGACGAATCGAATCACGATTGGATAAAGGATTACCAAATTATTCTATCAAACTTACAGCAACAAGCGCCGAACGCCACACTAGTGCTTAAATCCCCGGGAGATACCGCTCGAATTTCGCGTTTAATTCGTGCATTTCCTGAGGCTAGGTTTATTTACATGCACCGCGAAAAAAGCGCTACCCTAGCTTCGAATGAGTACCTATGGAACGTTCTCCAACGCCATTATGGGTTTCAACGAATAGGACAAGAGAAGGTAAGTGCTTTGATTGATAGTACTCACGCCTCATTGCTTAAGGCCTATGAAGTTCAGAAAGCGGAGATTCCTTTAAATCAACGAATTGAAATTGCATTGGAACATTTACAAGAAAAGCCATTAGAAGCCTTACAACAGGTCTATGATCATTTTGGATTCGGACCCCTACCGGCCGAAGTGGTTGATTTTATCCTTACCAACGTTCATCAGCCCCAAAAATCAGCGGCTAATTCCTAGGAACGCGTTTGCTTACTTTCATCATCATTGGTCCATCCGGCTTCAGCAACATCATCGACTTAATACCAACCTCTTTATTGTCCACTAATTCAAAATCGTAATCCCGAACGATGGTGGAAATTACCAATAAGATTTGCATTAGCGCCATGTTTTGACCAATACAGACCCTCGGGCCTCCACCAAAGGGAATAAAAGAAAAGGGATGATGTTTATCCAGAAAACGGTCCGGGTTAAATTCATCCGGATTTGGCCAATAGGCCTCGTTGTGATGCGCACCATAAATGTAGGGAATAACCGTTGTGCCTGAAGGAATATTAATATCCCCAAAACGGTCGTCATCGATAGCCTCACGATCAATCATCCAAAACGGAGGATAGGTTCTCATGGATTCATCCAAAACCCTAATTAAATAATTCAAAGAATGCAAAACTCCGTAATCAATTGGCTTGTCCCCACATACGGATTCAATTTCTTCCCGTATTTTTTCAAGATGTTCCGGGTGCCTAGCTAATTGATATAAAGTCCAGGTAGCTGCCGTTGTCGACGTCTCATTTCCCGCCACCAATAATTGTAAAATTTCCACTTTTACTGTTTCATCGGACATGAGTTCTCCCGTATCCTTATATGGGGTATCCAAAATGAGTTGAAGGATATCCGCCCCCTTTTCACCGCTTTTTCTTCTGGATTCGATGTAGTCAATAATAATTTGATCCCCCTCTTCACGGATTTTATGGTGTTTTCTGTTTTGTCCTGTCAGGAAGAAATAAGGAAATAAATAGGGCTGAACCACTTTTTTCACCAAGTAGGCTTGAATCGTTGCAATGGCGTCAGCGAATTGGTTTAACTCGGTTTTTGTCATGGGCTCCCCGAACAAGGACTTCCCTACAGACATCAGGGTAAAAAGAACCATTTGTCGATGAATATCCATGGGTCCATGGGTTGTCTCTTCATGAAAATCAGCCATGAATTTTTCCAAAACACCCAATTGAATTGGCAAGATTTCCGATAGCCGGGAACGGGTAAATCCCATGCTGAGCAACTTGCGTTGCCGCAACCAATAATCCCCATGGCTGTTTGTTAAGCCAATGCCTTGAAATTCAACAAATCGCTTTACTTGAATGTGCGACTTGGTGTAATTGTCATTATTCTCTTTTAAAACATACCTCAGCATATCGGGATCAGAAACCACCATCGTTCGACGTACGCCAAAGCGCAAGGTGTAAATAGGACCAAATTCCTTGCGATACTGTTCAAACACGTGAACTGGGCTTCGCAACATAGCAGCAGTATCCTTTACTATTCTCCAAGTGGGTACGTTCGGGGTATTTGTGATCCTTGATTTTCCCATTCCTACAGTAATTTTTCCTTTTTCATAAAGATATAAATTCCAGTAACAACTTCTTCTATACTCGGATCCTTTACACTTAATGGATTTTTATCCCTGAAATACCGATACGTAGCATTGTCGTACAGTTTGAATTCCATTTTAGAGATATTATCGACCGATTTAACCAAAAAATTTAATAAGGGAAATAATATATCGTCCGGTTTACACCGGTTAACTACCTCCGGCACAAAGGCCTTCAAAGGAAAGCGTTTCAAGGGTGTTTTTTCTTTTTCTGCCAATAAGGTGCAGATTTCATCCATGTTTGAATACGAATCTCTTGTAACATGAAAACAATGGTTTATACTTTCCGGATCTAAAGAAATCGCAACGATATTGTTCGCTCCAATATCCGCTGGAGTGAAGCTAACTTGATTTTTCGCCGTTGTACTGATTCCATTTTTTATCATAAAGCGCAACAGTCGAATCGATATATCATAATTAAAACCCCGCCCATCAATCGATGGCGAAATAAGTGCGGGACGAAAAATTCGTACGGGTAAGCCCTGGGACATAGCGTTCTGCATCAATTGCTCCGATACCCATTTGCTTTGGCTGTATCCAAAATCCAACCGTTCCATGCGCTCGTTCCGGTCCGTTTCAAACAATTCCTCCTTGACGGACCAACCAAAAATAAAGGTCGTTGAAATGTAATTGATGGGTTTGATTTTAAATTCCCTGGCCAGATGGAGAATATACTCCGTTCCAAAAACGTTTGCATCGCGAAGGTTGGCATAATCCAAAAGGTAGTTGACGAGCGCACCGTTGTGATAGATTACATCTACCCTTCGGGTTAATTCATTCCAAATCCCTGGCTTTAATCCCAACTTTGGCTTACTTAAATCCCCACAAATCACTTCCACACGCGCATCAAAAGCCTCCAAAACCTTTGGCGATGAATGGGTAGTCTCAAAAGAACTTTTTAGTCGTTTTATCCCTTCAGTTTCACTCGATGCACGAATGAGAACCAGAATCCTGCCCTCCGTTAGTTCCAATAAACTCTTTAACAGAAAAGGACCAAAAAAACCGGTGGCCCCCGTTAAAAGAATTTGTGCGTCGGGCTTTGGTGTCTTTACCCCTTCAGGGAAAACGTCATGTTTTAGCCGTTGAGCATCGGCTAGCATCATAGATTGTTCCTCCTCGCTGTAAAGGTTATGGATCGCTAATAAGGTTTTTTTGAATAAAAATGCAGCCTGAGGCTTGGCATCTAAAACTTCTTGTAGGACATGATACAATTCGTGAATGGCAATGCGTTGTAAAATTCTGACGTCTAATTCCTTTCCTAAATAATCAAAGCCATGTTCACGTAGAAGTTGGTCTAGGTCGTGTGCGAATTCAACCGTTCGAATGGAATCAAAACCGAGTTCATTTAGATTATGGTGTTCCGTTCCATTAAGCCCATAGGATGCTAAAAAGGTATGCACGGGGGAATCTGGGGAACTAGGGTTTTCTGAATCCGTAAGGGCTTCATTCATAGGGAGTATGCCTCCTAGGTATTGTTCGCGAATAAACGATCTTCTCAACTTGCCTGAACTTGTTTTTGCAATGGTTTTAGGAGGAATGAGGACCAATTTAGTCAGGGGAATACCCAGGTAACCCATCAGGTTGGTATTTAATTCAGATAAGTCTGGCTTGGGTGTTCCTTTTTTCCATTCTGCTACTATGGTTAGTACCTCACCTTCAGGGCCATCCTCTGAAAAGGCCGCTACACATCCTTTTCGAATGGAAGGATTCCTTTCCACAATGGCCTCAATGTCCTGGGGATAATAATTTAACCCACGGATAAGAATCATGTCCTTTATTCGTCCACAGACGTATAATTCACCCTCGTGCAAAAACCCAAGATCCCCGGTTCTCAACCATTCACCATGGACTTCGGGCAACGTTGCATGAAAAACGGTTTGATTTAATTCTGGCTTATTCCAATATCCAAGGCATTTTCCCGAACCTTGTAGCCAAATTTCACCCACCTCGTCCTCCACGGGATGTAAGGTCCCATGGGTTTCTTTTACAATTAGAATTTTCGTATCACCCAAAGCCTTCCCACAGCTCTGGAGTAAAACAGAATCGACATGGTTTTCTTGGGCAATCCAGCCTTTTTTTATGAACGCAGCATTGATTTTTAAGGCCTTTCGACCATAATTAGAAACCGCAAGGGTAAATTCCGCCAAACCATAGGCCGCAAAAAAAGCCTCTGGTTTTAATCCAACGGTCGAAAAGCACTGAAGGAATTTTTCACACGTTTTTGCATTCACAGGTTCTGCTGCCGTCATAACAAAACGCAACGTACTTAAATTAAATCCTTGCATTTCACCTTCGCTAATTTTTCCTGGTCTGAGGCAGTATTCGTAGGCGAAATTTGGAGCTGAGGTTGCCGTCCCACCATACTTCGTTACGGTTTCAAACCACAGGGCTGGCCGTTGGATGAAATCCAATGGAGAAAATCCGTAGGTTGTACCACTTTTAATGGCAAAAAAGAGGTAATAACCAATGAGGCCCATATCGTGGTATTGCGGTAACCATGAAACTCCAATGGGTTGATGATCCACTACCGCATCGCAATTCTCAATGAGGTTCTCGTGCCGTACTACAACTCCTTTTGGGTGGTTGGTTGATCCACTGGTATATTGTAAAAAAAGGATGTCCTCGGGTTGATCTTCCCACGAATTGGTATCCATCGATACGCTGTCCGAGGTAATAATCCAAGGTTTTTTCCACAGCCAATGCCGCTTCATTGAAAGGTTCAGCAAGCGTGTTTTGGTGAGGTTTACCCGCATCGACCAATAGAGGGTACGGTCCGTGAGAACCGCCGCTGCTTGACAATCGGTTGCGATATAGGTCATTTTTTCGAAGGCTGCACTAAATCCCTGGGTCGTTGGAGGATAAACGGGTACAGGTATAATTCCTGCCCGCACGCATGCAAAAAAAGCAACCATCATCTCCAAGCCTGGAGGATAGGCTAGTAGCACCCGATCTCCGGCGTTCAAGTTTTCCTTTCGAATGAGTGAACATGCCAACGTCTTACTGCGTTCGTCAAATTGTTCGTACGTATATGATGCTTTAACAGACCCATGAATGTCTAAAAAAACATAAAGCGGTTGCTGAGGGTGTTTTTTTACATTTTCCTTAAACCGTTGGATAAAATTGCGTCGCAGGGTTCTTGGCATATATTGCTCTTAGGGGCGAAGTTAAACAAAAGTTAGTACTTTCGTTTCATGACGGAAGAGGCGAAAATTAAAGCCATACAACAGGATCTGTTATTGTTTAGGAAGCGAAAAATAGGCTTCGTTTGGTTTCAGGTCGTTCTTACCCTTGGAGGCCTTTATGGTTCGATTTTTTGGGGCTTCTTTGCCTTCGATAACCATCCGTTGACCACCGTGATCTCCGTTCCACTTACGACGGTATTCATGTGCCGCTCCTACGTACTCTTACACGATTGCGGTCACCGAAGCCTTTTTAAATCAAGCAAACTCAATGAGCTAGTAGGGCACCTTATGGGATTTGGTATTTTAATTCCTCACTCCCTTTGGCAATTTATTCATGATTCCCATCATAAAAATGTTGGAAATTTGGAACAGCGAGCCTTTAATCCAGAAATTTGGACCCTTACCAAAAAAGAATTTATGGCCGCTGGGTTCTGGAAACGTACGGCCTATCGTTTCATGCGATCCCGATGGACTCGATTTTCGTTGACGCCTACCGTCAATTTAGGACTTATGTTTCGTTTAGTATCTACCAAGTTTAGTAGGGCCGCAAATACCTCAGTCATCGTACACGATATTGCATATGGCGTCATCGTGTATAACCTTTTGCAGGTGTTTCCATGGTTTCAATGCCTGATTCTCCTATATTTTCCCCTGGTCCTATTTTATTTTATTGCATCCTATACGTTTTATGCCCAACATCAATTTGAAAACACCTACTGGGAGTCTGCTTCTGAATGGGATTATGCCAAGGCTTCCTTTTTGGGAGCGAGCTGCATTGAAGCCCCTAAATGGTATCGTTTTCTAACGGGAAATGTAATCTATCACAACCTGCACCATCTTCAATCGGGTATTCCGTTTTATCAATTACACAAGGCCCACCTTTTCCTTAAAAGTAAGTACCACTACCCCTGTTATACTTTACGCCAAGTGTGGAAAATGTTGGATGCAAAGGTGTGGGATGAAGAGCAAAAGCGATTGGTACCTTTTCCGCGTTAAGGTAACCACCCAAACGACCAAGGAATCAGGTATGCTGGGGCAATGAACAAGGTCATTTCATAAACGCTATCGTAAATCAACCCTAAGCCTTGCATTCCCTTTCCAGGCTGATAATACGCATTCGTTTGTTCGTCTTTTAATTGAATAAATCGTAACCCTAGGGGAAAATGTATGATGTAGAAAATAAGTACGGATGCAGCGTAAGCTAAAGTATAGGCCCACGTTTCCGAATGCAATGCGATATAAAACAACACCATGGCATTACAAATTCCCAACACCATCATTCCAACCGGGTTATTCATGGCTCGTCTCGTAAAAACACGGTCCTCCATTGGGATTGATTTTATGGATCTGTAATCGGAAATTGCAGAAAATAGGGATCCCATGATCACCAAAACGAAACCCAAGAGAATCAAAGAAAAATTAGGGGAACTTTCCGCTGAAGAAATAAGGTAGGCAGGAACACAAAACGCGGGTCCTTCCACCATTGCGCGTTGAAGGATTTCAATGGATTTAGGAAGTTGGTGAACCCCGGCGAAAACCTTACCTTTTCGCATACCTGAAACAAAAAGCCCAATCTCTATCCATAAATGCCAGCAAACGCTGCTGAAGTAAATGATCCAAAAGGATCCCCCAAGGATGCTTTGTAAACTAAAGGTAATGCCGAGTATAAAAAGCAAAAGAAAAGTCGTTGCTTTACCATGATGGGGGCTGGTCAGCCTTACAGAATACATGTCAATATAAGGAATTACCGTCAAGCGTTAACCCGGATAAAGGACAATTCATCCAAGTCAACATGGTGGGCATTAAGTCAACTATTTTTCCATCATTGATTAAATTTTGCATCAGGGTCGGTGTGCGTACCACATACCATACGCGTCGCGTTTGCTGGAGATTGTCTTGCCCTCCGTGCCCGGTCCCCTCACCGCCATGGTCGGTTGTAAGGACAACCATCCACTCCTCATTATATTGTGCTTCACGCTCCTTCACTTTCGCCATTAATTGTCCCATGTAATTATCGGTAATTTCTATAGAAGAAAGGTATTCTAATGAGGAAGGGCTAAATCCGAATTCGTGACCACTCGCATCCGGGAAATCGAAATGCAGCAACATAACATCTGGTGGACACTCATTTAAAATCCGAAGGGCGTCGCCAACCATTTCCGGATCTGTAACAAACCGCTGGGCATAGGTTTCCTCCGAGGTGATTTGCAAGAATGCATCCCAATTGCTCAAGGTAGCCAGCCCCAAAACGGACTTATGTTTTCTTAATAGCGTTAGAAGATCGGGGTATTCATCGTATCGATTTTTTTTGAAGGAGTTTTCCGTGAGCCCATGTTTATCTGGCCAAACCCCATGAAGAATAGAAGACCACCCCGGGGTGCTAACGGTGTAGGGACCGCGATCGACATTAAACGAATAAATGGAATTAGGAAGTAAACTGTCTAAATGCGGGGTGTCCGCCATCAGTAGTGCATCGCTCCGCACCCCATCCCAACCTATGAACAATACCTTTCTAATAGGCTCAATGCCCTGAGGGCAATTGGTTCTTATTTCTTTTTTAGGTCGAAATTTGTCCACACATCCAATAAGCATCAATGTGCCTAAAAAAAGGCCGAAAAGAACCGTTTTTGTTGTTCTAAGCACCATGTCTGATTATTTATTGTTCTCTAAATTACCAAAAAGTTCGGATAGAAAACGGCCTTTTCCTGTTGGAAAGTCTACGTGCATCATATGAGCTATAGTTGATGGAATATCTATCATTTCAGCCGCATTCTTACGGGTTTGGTTTTTCGGGATGTCAGGACCCAGGACCAATAAAGAAATGTGTCGGCAACCTTCACACCCGTCGCCATGCTCTTTAAACCCTTCTTTGATACCATCAAGATGCCTTCCGTGATCGTTGGTAATGAAAAGCGTTGTTTTGTCCTTTAAAATGGGATTGGATTGAATGGTATTCCAAAGGTCAAGGGCATAACGATCCGTAAGGCGAATATTTTCTAGATACTTATTCCAATTATTACCATGTCCCCAAGTGTCTACCCCCAACAAATTAACCAAAAGCAAATGGGGAGGGTGTTGGGATGATACGGTGTCTTTTACCATTTTTATGGTTTCTGAATCGGGCCCATACCGCAGCACATCGCCTTTTGGGCCACAGAAGGAAGTCGGTTTTGTTTCTTTTTGCCACGTTTTGTTTTTAGAATCGGCAAGCACGTTTAACTTTCCTTTGCTTGAAATGATTTGGGCATCGTGGCTCGGCTTTCCACTTTGCTTCAGGTAATATTGAAAAAGAGAAGGGTTCTTGGGTAGTCCCGCTCCAATATTGGAAATTTTTTGATATACTCCCGTCATGATTGCTGTATGGCCGGGAACTGTTAAGGTTTTTCCATTGTTGCTAAAATTCTCAAAAAATGTCCCTTGGGGTTTCAATTGCTTACAGAGGTTGGGAATCTGAGTACACGAACTATCGCCATAGGTTTCTGAAAAGCGTGGACCGTCAATGACAAGGATATAAAAATACTCCGATTGATATGATTTCATTTCCTGCTGAGCAAATCCCAAAGGAAAAGAGAATAGGATAGGTAAAAAGTGTAGGATAATTTTCATGTTCCAAAGATAAGAAAGGCCTCAACACTTAGGAGGCTTAGGTGTTATTTATTTGTGGATATTACCGTGGTTTGGTTTAAACGCGATCTAAGATTGCAAGATCATTTGCCCCTAAAAAGGGCCATTGAATTTGACCTCCCTATTTTATTACTCTATGTTTTTGAACCTGAACTGATAGATTTTCCCGATGCTGACGTTCGCCATTGGCGATTTGTTCACGAATCGTTAAGAGATATTCAGCAACAGTTGGGTGCCGAACATACGTTGAACATTGTATTTCAATCGATTGAGGTTTGGTTTGAAACCCTTAATAGCCAATACAACATTCGAGGCGTTTATTCCTATCAAGAAACCGGGAATAACGTTTCTTTTCAGCGGGATAAACGCATGAAAATCTTCTTTAAGAACCATACGATACCATGGTACGAATTTCAGCAAAATGGGGTAATTCGTGGGCTTAAAAATAGAAAAGAGTGGGATAAACATTGGCATAACATTATGCACGCCCCCTTGGATCAACCCGATCTCACCCTCCTTGAAACGGTTTCGTTATCCTTCCCGCAAAAAGTGCAGGATACACTCCTTAAGGAGCTGACCACACCGAATCCTGAGATGCAACCAGGGGGTGAGAGGATGGCCCACAAATATGCGGAGTCCTTTTTTACGCATAGACACCGTCACTACAGTTTGAATATTTCGAAGCCACAAGCAGCCAGAAAGTCCTGTAGTAGGCTGTCTCCTTACTTGGCATATGGCAACTTATCCATCCGTCAAGTATATCAGATGGCACTGCGTTCAAAAGCTTCAGGGGGCAATGCGCGCTCATTGGCTAATTTTATTTCAAGGCTTCATTGGCATTGTCATTTTATTCAAAAATTTGAATCCGAATGTCGAATGGAGTTTTTTGCTGTGAATCAAGCCTATGAGAAACTCAATAAAGCAAAGGATGACGCTTTAATAAAAGCTTGGCAAGACGGAAAAACAGGAGTTCCATTGGTCGATGCCTGCATGCGTTGCTTGGTGAAAACAGGATATATTAATTTCAGAATGCGTGCCATGGTCGTATCTTTTTTTGTTTACCACCTTTGGCAAGATTGGCGCGAATTACATTTTTTAGCGCGTCAATTTTTGGACTACGAACCGGGAATACATTATCCACAAATACAAATGCAGGCTGGGCTTACGGGTGTAAATACACTCAGAATTTATAACCCCATTAAAAATGCCTTGAAGCATGACCCAGAGGGGGAATTTACCAAAAAATGGGTCCCTGAATTACGGGAAATTCCCGTACCCCTCATTCACGAACCTTGGAAGATGAATGAATTAGAACAAGGATTTTATTCGTGCAAACTCGGAGTGGATTATCCAGTTCCCGTGATTGATCTGGAAGCAAGGCGGATCAATGCAACACAAATAATGTATGGCATAAAAAAGTCACCACAATCCAGACGTCTAGGTCAAAAAGTATTGGAAAAGCATGTAAAACAACGCTAAGAACGATCCCTCAAGGCAAAATTCCCGGTATGCGAAATTTCAGTGCGGTTGATATCATGTAAAACTTCTTCCTTAGCTTTGTTGTAAAATTATGAACATGAGAGGTTTACTATTGCTTTTTACTATCGCCATCTTGGGAGCGTGCTCACCCCATATCTTTCGTAAACCGATTTATAGCACCACCACCTACAAAGGGGAAAGAGGTTCGAAAAAAGTTACCAAAAGAAACCAAGCTAAAGCCGATAGAGAGCGCGATATGGTTGAAGCTCTTGAAACAGCGGAGGAATCTCGTGAAACATTAATCGCTCAAAAAAAAGCGGCAGCCGCCTCCGATTCTCTAAACCAAGTAAAGTTATTGGATGCTAAGATTGCTCAACTCCTACTAAAAACAGAACAAATAATTACCGAACTAAATACGGTTTCTCCGTATTCTTCCAAAGGACATGAAAAAGCCCTCAAATTATCCACAGAACTAAACGATTTAATTTACAATCAAATTAATCCCTTGTCTCAAGTGATCTCCTCCAGTAAAGAGATTGTACGCTTGGGTTCAGAAATAACGTTCGAAACAGGAAGTGCCACTCTTACGGCGGATGGAAAACAAAAAATCAGTTTGGTAGTCTCCAACATAGAGAAGGATATCTTGGCATGGAATGGTTACTTAAACCATCACAACGAACAGATTTTTAAGGAAGGTGATTTCCGCTCTGTAATTGTAATTTATGGGTATGCCGACACGCAAGGCAGTAAAAATGAAGAGGAACGCAAGCAACTCAATTTAAAATTATCCCAAGAACGCGCTGAATCCGTTGCTAAAGAATTTGAAACGCAATTGAAAAAAATTAGAGAAACCTATAAAATCGATATACTCTTCGAAGTGAATAGTAAAGGGGAAGATACACCACCTAACTATGTTCCCAATAAAAAATTAAGCGATGAAAGCCGAAGAATCTGCTTAATCAATTTGGTTGTGGGTCCAAAGATCCTTTTATTAAACGAGTAAATAGGGCTTGCCTTCACGCACCTCGAAAACATATACGCCCTTGATTTGTTCCAAAGGGTGAATGAAAAAAGCTTTACTTCCCGTTAAATCTTGTGTGGTTTGTAAACGACCTTTTACATGGAGAAAAAAGTGGGAAAAAGTATGGGATGAAGTAAAGTATTGCAGCAATAGATGCAGAAACCAACGTAACACTTCTTCCGTTGGAACTTAGATTAATTTTAGGGGACCAATTGAATATTAATCACTCTTGGTTCAATACTGTGAACCCTGAAGTGTGCTTTGTCTTGATGGAAATTAAAGCGGAATCTGAATACGTTACCCATCATATTCAAAAGGTTTGTTGTTTTTTTGCTGCCATGCGTGAATTCGCCGAGGAATTAAGGCATCTTGGGCACAAGGTGCGGTATTTTAAAATTAATGATTCCGATAACCTCCACGATTTCATTGGCAATTTAGAAGCCTTCTCTCAAGAAATAAAAGCGACGAGAATAGCGTATCAGTATCCTGATGAATTTCGGTTGGATCAGTACTTTAAGTCAGCTAGAATTTCAATGACTTCCGTTGATTCTGAACATTTTCTTACCAAAAGGGACGAACTAGCCACCTTTTTTACCGGTAAAAAATCATTTCTCATGGAATCGTTCTACCGCCACATGCGAAAGCGCTATCGGATTCTTATGGATGGTGAACATCCCATGGGCGGTCAGTGGAATTTTGACCAGGAAAACCGAAGCAAATTACACAACCAACACCGCATAGAAACTACAGCCTTGCTCGAAAATGACCTTCATGCTGTCTATGATGATATAATGCAATCAGGGATTAAAACCCTGGGCACAGTGGATCCAAATAAGGTTTCATGGACCATTAATCGTTCTTCCGCCCTTGATTTACTCCAGGCCTTTATCGATAAAGGCTTAGCATCTTTTGGGACCTTTCAAGACGCCATGGTAACAGACCATTGGTATGTATATCATTCTCGGCTTTCCTTTGCACTGAATATTAAGTTAATTTCTCCAATGGAAGTTATTCGTGCCGTTGAGAAAGCATACTTGGCTAATCCAATACAGTTTTCGTTGAACCAAGTAGAGGGATTTATTCGTCAAATACTCGGTTGGAGGGAATACATGAGGGGAATTTATTGGGCAAAAATGCCAGAATTTTCAACGTTAAATTACTTTGGTAATGGTGCGCCCCTGCCGTCTTGGTTCTGGACGGGTAAGACTAAAATGAGGTGTTTGCAACACGCCATCGATCAATCCTTGAACCATGCCTATGCGCACCATATTCAACGCTTAATGGTTACGGGAAATTTCGCGTCCCTGCTCGGTGTCGATCCCGATGAATTAGACCGATGGTACCTTGGGATTTATATTGATGCTTTGGAATGGGTTGAAATCACGAATACCCGAGGAATGAGTCAATTTGCGGATGGCGGAATCGTTGGTACGAAACCGTATGTTTCCTCAGCGGCATACCTTCAAAAGATGAGTAATTATTGCGAAGGATGTCATTACCAGTATAAGGAGAAATTGGGTGAAAAAGCGTGTCCCTTTAATACCTTGTATTGGGATTTTTACGATCGCAACCGTTCTTTGCTTTCCAACAATCCAAGAATTGGAATGATGTACAAGGTGTGGGATAAAATGGACCACGATCAACGCGTAAAGATTTTGGAAAAGGCTCAGCAACTTAAAAACAATGTAGAAAACCTATGAAGCGTGGTTTAATTTGGTTTACAGAAGATTTGAGGGTAGATGACAACGAAACCCTGTGTAAGGCTATTCTTGAAAACGACGAGGTTGTGCCGGTGTATTTTATGGATCACTTGTTGGAAAAGCCTTGGTTAGGTATCGGAAGGGTAGGACCTCAACGCAAAGAATTTCTCCTTCAAGCCCTTCAAAGTCTTAAGAAGGAATTGGTCGCCCGTGGGGGCGATTTACTCGTGGTTGAAGGTTCTTCATTAACACATCTTCCTCTTCTTTGTAAACAGTTTGGCATTCGGAAGGTATACACGAAGAAACAAGTCGGAAGCGAGGAAAAGTTTCGTCAAAATGTACTGAGAAAAGAAGTGCTTGCCTTGGGGATAGATTTTGAAACGTACTCGACGAGTACCTTGTACCATCCAGAGGATCTTCCTTTTAGCGTGCGAGATATTCCTCTTTTATTTACAAAATTTCGAAAGCTCGCCGAAAAGGAGTGCAAGGTCCGCGAACCTTTCAATGCACCTGAGCGCTTGGCTGTTCCCATTTTCGACAGCAACATACCGAGTTTCGGTGCCTCGCGAACCCCGGAATGGATGGTAGGAGGAGAGCTTGAAGCCATGAAACGTCTTAAACACTTTGTTTGGGAAAGTAAAGCATTACTCAGCTATAAGGAAACGAGGGATCAATTGGATGGATTAGATTATTCTTCTAAATTTTCAGCGTGGTTAAGCCATGGATGTATTTCTCCACGGCGTATCTACCAAGAGATAAAAATATTTGAGAGGGAGTTCAAAGCCAATGAATCTACCTATTGGTTGGTTTTTGAATTGCTTTGGCGCGATTTTTTTCGATTTAGCTTTAAAAAATATCCAACGGCATATTTTCAACGAAAAGGGTTGCATGAACAAGCTCCTTTTGAGTACTTCGATTCCGAAAAATTTGAGCAATGGAAATTAGGTAAAACTAAGGAGTCGCTCATTAATGCGGGAATGAACGAATTAAGAGAAACAGGATTTGTTTCCAACAGAATGCGCCAAATCTTAGCCAGCTATTGGGTCTATGGTTTAGAACAGGATTGGCGTTTCGGGGCCGCGTGGTTCGAATACTGCTTAGTGGATTATGACGTAGCGTCCAATTGGGGCAATTGGGCCTATATAGCCGGAGTAGGAAACGATAACCGCGGAGGAAGAATTTTTAATATCCAGAAACAAGAGGAGTATTTTGACAAAACAGAAGCCTACAGAAAGCGTTGGGCAAATCATTCTGGTTAAGGTCGAAATATTTTTCGTACATGGAAAATCCCTTAAAACCCAGAAAAGTCTTCCGTGGGGGTAGGAGAGGACTCCTTCTTGGTTAAATACCGTAAATTTTCCTTGGCATTTACCGTTTAAACTCCAATTTCAAAGCTCTCGATATAGCTTACCCGACTGTGCTTTATATCATTTTTTTCTGTAAAGTTTTCAGTATGAAAAGGATGTTGTCGGTATAAAAGCGTTCTGATATGCTGTCATCTTTGGTTCCCAATGAGTCGCAAGAAAGAAGCACCCAACCTTGAACCATTAATGTAATATCTTTTTGGTTACAAATGAAGTTGTTGAGATAGGATATAAACAAGGTTTTGAATAATTGAACGACAGAAAATATTCATTCCGTTTGATATTTTATTCATTGAGGAAGGGGATACTTTCCTAAAAAAGCAACGCAATTATAAACCTGCCGTTATGTTCCATGTCTGTTGATCAGCAAGGAATTCAAGCTTACTACAAGCCCTCCGCGCGCATGCTGTACCTTCGACATTTTCGTTTAACCCTTTAATTCTACTACCATGAAATCTAAATCAATTTTAGCTTTGGCCTCGCTCTTTCTTCTTGCTATTTCTTGTAAAAAAATAAACCGTCCTGAAACATTTGTCCTTGGTCAAGAGGCATTTGGCGGGATTGTAATTCAAACGGATGATGAAGGAGTCCATGGCATCGTAGCCGCAAAAACGGATCAAGTCATAAGCACCGCTGGAAATAATTATCAGGAATCTTTACCCATTGTCTCGGCGTACAGTGAAGGAGGAACTGGGTGGAGAATTCCAACCAAGGATGAGCTTGAGGTTCTATACTCGATGAAAAGTGAATTGGGCGGGCTTCGAAATTGGTATTATTGGTCTTCTACCAAAAATGGTTCTTACCCTTGGGCGAAACAATGCGGTACGAATCCCAATTATCCTTCGAACTTTAAGTGTCCTAATAACTCTTTTAATATACGCGCTGTGAAAGATTTTTAATCGATCCGTGTAACCATTACGAACGCATGGGTTTGTAGGAAATAAATCTACTCCCATGCGTTTTTCTTTTTTAACCCTCAGCGTTTTTTTAAGTTTTGGTCTTTCTGCACAAGTGTATATGCGAAAAAAAGAAAATTTTGGTGTATACGGTGGTGGTAATTTTAAGAATGCAGAATTCAATACCCTGCAATTTGGATTAACCACAAACCTTTTTCATTTTTTCGAGCCTGAAATAGGGCTTCGGGCGACGCTTCCGCTAAAAAGCAGCAACGATTTCACCCAACCCCACAACGTCTATTTAACTACGGGACTTAATATTCGAAAGTCGCTGTTCCCCATTTATCAGCGAAAAGTAGGGGCCTCATGCCGAGGTGAGATGATTGAAATTTTTGCTGCTCCTGAATATAATTTTCTTTTGAAAAGCCATACCGATCGGTACGATTTAGGACAATTTTCCGTTCGAGCAGGGCTCGGGTTGTTTCATTATCAAACGGGTTTTTCGAGGTCTAATAAAGCATGGCAAGTTAAAGCTCAAGTGTATTACCGTTATGTCCCCGGGCCATTAACAAACACCATGTCGATTAAAAATGAATTTGGCGTTCAGTTGAGAATTTTCAAATTCAAAACCTATGACTACGTCCACTGAGTTAGTTTACATCGTATTCTAACCTAATGGTTATGTGGGCGGTTTTTCTCCGAGCACTGGTATTAAAACTCCCTCCCCATTCGTAATCTTCTGAACTGTTCTCCGCCGTTATTTGAAAAACACCCATGTCGGCTTGATGAAGATTACCGAGGCTTCCACCACCATTTTCAGCAATTTTCTCCGCGCGCTTTCGTGCATCGGTTGTTGCTTTCTCAATCATTTTAAGTTTTAAATCCGCCATTTTCGTGTAGTAGTACTCGGGCGCTTTAGAATCCAATTCAATTCCCGCGTTAATTAATTCAGAAACTTCGCGTGACACACGCTCAATTAAATTAACGTTTTTGGATTGCACCTTGACGTTTTGGGTGATGCTATACCCATTGAAGGTGGTAGAAATAATCTTTCCATCGGCATCAACCTCATTGCTGTATTGTTTTTCAATGTTCGCCGCTTCAATGATAATATCCTTGTCGCTCACCCCTTTGCTTTTTAAATATAATTTCAACATGTTGAGGTCTTGGTTAAGCGTGGCGTAAGCCAATTTTAAATCGAAATCGTTTCGACTAAACGATGCATTCCAGACGATTAAATCTGAGTCAAATGTCTCTTCCCCCTTACCAATAACCTTTATTTTAGGGTCTGGTTTCCCTTTGGATAAATACGATTTTCCTAAAATAAGCCCTGTACCCATTACCGCAAGGCTTATAATCAAAATGGCGAAGTGTTTTTTTATGAATTCCATGGTTTAATTATAGTTAAAGCTAATCAATAATTTTTATTCGCAATGAGGCGATTTATTTTATTGCATAAATCATGTAGAATCATCGCACGATTACGATATGACCGCTCAGCCTTTCCTTTTGGGCATTTTTTTCATGTCCAAACGTTATTTGGTAGACATAAACATCGTCTTGAACGGCTATGCCATTCGTTCCGTAACTCCCATCCCATCCAACGGATGAGTCATAGCTCTCCCAAATTACTTCTCCCCATCGGTTGTAGATCACTGCATGATAATCCATAAGGTCGAGGCCTGAAGTAAATACCGGTTTCCAAATATTATTGAATTGATCACCATCTGGAGTGAAGGCATTGGGCACGTAGTAACTAAGTTCCGTTTCAACATGAATTTCCTGTTGAATCGTGTCCATGCAACCGTAAGCATTTATAGCAATTAAGGTCACTAGATAATCCCCACCACTTTCTATTGGAAAGGTGTGATAGGGTTCGAAGGATGTCTCCCCGATACTTCCGTCACCAAATTCCCACCAATAAGCATTTGCACCCTGGCTTTGGTTTTCCAGGAGGGAGCCATTGGTCACCGTGGTAAGGGTTTCGTTTGCTACACTAAAGGCTGCTAAGGGTAAGGGATAGGTACAAAGGGCTTGCACTTGGGTTTCACTGTAGGCACATCCCAGTTGTGTCGTGACTGTTAGTGTTCCATCAAAACAACCAACCTGTTCAAAAATCAAGGTTGCCGAGTCTCCAACCGCAGAACTACCATCGCTAAACAACCACTGTAACTCCGTAAATACATTCCCGGTGGATTGATTATATACCGTCGTTGTCAAAGGAACACACCCCGCGTTAGGTAAAACTTCAAACGCCAAGGTGGGAATGGGATCTACACTTAATTCGAGCGTATCGCTTTGTTGGCAACCGTTTTGATCCATACCCACTACGGTCAATACCGTGTTTTCTTGAACTTGAAAAGCCATTTGATTCATCAAGGCATTAGACCAACTATAACTTTGTGCACCCGAGGCGCTAAGCCATACATGGCTCCCCGCACAAACAATAGTGTCCAGTCCTGCATAAACCGGAGGCAACCCCAATACCGTTACTTGTACCGAATCCGATGACAAACAACCGTTTCCATCTTGACCATGAACCACAAAGGAATGTACTCCTTGTGGTGGACTAACCCACTGGCCCTCGGAAATACCGGCTTCCCACCAAACGTTATTGAGCGGTGAGCTGATCAAAGCAAGGCTGTCCCCAAGGCAGATGGAGCTGTCTTGAAAAGTATGAATGGAATCCACGTGATGAATTTGTACAAAGAAACTGTCGGTGCTAAAACAATTTAAACTGTCCATTCCTACTACCGAAAGAAATTGATCCACAATAGGAATATAGATTTGTCCTTGGGTTAGTCCATTTTCCCATGCATAGGAAATCCCACCTACTCCAAGTAACAAAACTCCATTCCCCGGACAAAGGACGGTATCAAGCCCTGCAGTGATTTGAGGCAAGGGATGAATGGTTAGGCTATCGATCAACGTATCTGTGCATCCATTTGTGCCCATTTCAATTAAGCTTATTACATACGTTCCCGCTTGAGTATACGTATGAACAGGATTGAGGGAAATAACGGGCGCAGTACCGTCCCCAAAATTCCATATTGCATGCGATAATGCTGTTGTGCCCTGAAGACTAAATTGGGTTTGTTGTTCGATACAAGGATGGTTAATCTGAGGAGATAAATGTGGGGTTGGAAGGACTTGAATGGATTGGGTCGCAGTATCCACGCATCCATTAGAAGACTGCACTATGAGCGTAACATTTTGTGCTCCAGCTCCATTGAAAAGTGCCTGGGCATTGTTGCCTATACTTTGAAGAATATTCCCGTTTGGAACAATCCATTGATTGGTAAGCACGACATTTGGAGCGTTGGTGGTAAGGGTATTATTCGCATGAAGAGCAATGGGTTGATTTTGGCAACCAAGGCTATAATTCATAGAAGCTTGAAGGATGGTAGGCGCTGCTTGTACGCTTAGATTTACGGAACACGTTCCTTGGTTTGAATACGTTGTCATTGTACAGGTGTAGGACTGAATACCGTTCGGTTGGTTAATGGTAACCTGTTGCCCAGTAAGATTACCAGGTTGCCACACATAGGATTGAAACCCCGATGGCGCGGTGAGGATTAATGGTTGGTTCCCCCCACAATAGTTGACATCAATGCTTAAGGGTTGGCATTCGGCTACAATATATGCATAGCCAAAATGGGCACCTTGTGCACAGTCCCAAGTGGTGAATTCGATTTGTACCGTCTGTCCGAGATAGGGCGTTAAGTCCATCCCCACGGTAGTCCATGGAAGCCATGTTTTACCTGCACAGGTTTGAAAATTCTGTCCGGGTTGCCCCCCATAAACGGTGTAGGTTCCACATGCCCCACCAATAGGCATACCTGCTGCGTTAAGTATGCGAGTTTCAAATTTTGGTTGTTGGACGGATGGATGTCCAGGATTTTCCAAAACAACGGCGTATTTATATACAAAAAGCGTACTTTGAGGGGTTACGTGGATGGTATAGGAAAGCTGTTCTGCCTGGGCTCCCGTTTGCATGTTTCCTAAACGGATGGATTGAGTGTGACCCGGTGGAATAATCGGTAATTGATTGCAAGTGTTTGGATCAAAAGCTGCTTGGGTAATGATGGTATGTCTACCGTTCACAATACCGACATTGCTGCCTGGAGCATAATAGCTTCCTGTGTTTCCTACCCAATTCGAAAAATTACCTTGAGAAACATCCACATTAGGACAGGGCGAGTTTTGACTTAGAGCGCAGAAAGAAAACAAAGCACACCAAAGGCTAATAAAAAAACGTAAATGCATGAATAGTAGGGGTTTAAAAATTGGTCTAAAAAAACGAAAGGAGGATCACTACCGTATGAATTGTTGAAAAATCATCGCAAGGCTTAACTAGATGTAACTTGTAGCCTAGTAGGGGCAACCGTTTTTAAAAATCTGACGTTTTGTGAACAATTTTTTATACATTCGAACAATATTTAACCCATGAAAAAATTATTCTTCTCTTTTGTTTGTGTCTTTCTAACGGTTATGTCTTTGAAAGCACAGGTTTATGCCGTAGCCCCTTCGAAGGCTGAATATGCCGCCCAGAAAGCAACCGGTGTTATCACATTTCGATTTGGTGCCGACGTGTTACCCGAAACAGTCATCACCAAGTCCGAGGACTTTCAACAAAATTTTACGACAACGTTTGATGCGAATACCTATACAGGAACCTTTACCATGACGCCAAATTCCGAAATGAATAGGCTGATGTTGGGAAGGCTTTTAATTATGTGTGGGGTAGAGGTTATTGAGTTTGAAGGCGAGAAACTCCCCGTATATCAATTTTCGAACGAACAACTTAAGTAAGGTAATTCTCAAACAGGGTATTGAGGTATGACCTATAATTTTCCCAAAGTAGAGTTACACCTGCACATTGATTGCTCATTAAGTTTTCAATTTGTTTCAAAGTATGTTCCGGGAATTTCGCGTGAAGATTACCAGTTAATTTACAACGCACCTATTGATTGTTGTTCCCTTATTGATTATTTAGCCTGTGCAAAAGCAGCGATTGCATTGATGCAATCTCAGGAACAACTGTACGATGCTACCCTAGACGTTATTCACCAACTCGAGGAAGATAACGTAGTGTATGCGGAACTGCGTTTTGCCCCCCTTCAACACCTTGAAAAAGGCTTAACACCAAAGGAGGTAGTGGAATCTTGTTTGGCTGCCGTTCAGGACTATCGTGGAAAGGTAAAGGTAAATCTTATTTTGTGTACGCTTCGCCATTTTACCAAAGCCCAAAGCGACGAAACGGCGGAATTGGTATTGGAATTCTCTGGCAAGGGCGTAGTAGGTTTGGATCTTGCTGCAGATGAAGCGGGCTATGGTCTTCAAAATCATCAAGCCGCTTTTCAAAAAGTTAGAGAAGCCGGTATTCCTTGTACGGCACATGCGGGGGAAGCCTGTGGTCCCGAATCGGTTTGGGAATCCCTAAATTGCCTCGGTATTCAGCGCATAGGACATGGGATTCGAAGCGTTGAAGACCCGCATTTAACGGAAACGCTTAAACAAGCCAAAATCCATTTGGAAATTTGTCCTACCAGCAACCACATTACGCAGGTTTATTCACCAGGAACAGATTACCCTATTCAAAAATTAGTAGATAAAAACCTTTCCTTTAGTATAAGCACCGATGGCAGGGCCATTTCCAATGTCACTTTACAAGATGAGTACCGTTGGTTGGTAAAAACAAAAGGATGGAGCGTGGGACAGATTCAGCGCGTCAATGAGATGGCAATTCACGCGGCATTTATTTCAACGGCCGAAAAAGAAAGACTTCTACATCAATTAAGAGAAGGATTTGAGCGATTAAGGTTAACGGGAGCCTAAATTAAAAATTAAAGAGGCACTTAACCGATAGTATGCATCTTTTTGATTTAAGTCCCCTCGACGACTACCTGGCAAAAATTGCATAGGATCTAGGCTCGGATTCGACAGCGATTGCGCTATTGGATCCGTAAGAACTCCCTGTTCAGGGTAGAAGGTAGACACATCGTCCATATAATCGGTGGCGGTTTTAAAGCAGGTGGCTTCCAAGCCAATACGAATATCTTTTGAAATACCGAGTCGAAGTCCAAAACCAAATGGCATTATAAAAGTAGCCTTGCTGTAGGATTTGACTTGGCCTTCCGTTCGCAATGGACGCAATTCCACCAATGTTCCGTTGTAGTTTGTTTTTGGATTGAAAGTAGAAAATCCAAGTCCTGTAAAGGTGTATAATTGAAAATTAGAGCCTTTCCTTCGAGGTTTGGAGGTAAGCCGGTAAAAGCTGCCGTTGAATTCTTGCGCCAGAAAAATAAATTCCAACCGCTGACTAAATTCAAGGTTATTGCTAATGAAATTTAGGTTTCTTGCTTTGCGTTTGGCATTTTCAGAAAAGGCATCATTTCCTTTGATTTCAAAAAAACTAATTTCTGTTTTTGTTGCAAAATACTTACTAAAACGAAACTTAAAGCCGCCCTGAACCCCTTTTCCGGTAGCCTCGCGATCCATGTCCTTCATGGAATAGTCGATCCCTGAGCCACTCCCACCACCTAAATCCCCCGTGAATTGCGTCGCGCAAAAACCCACCTGAAGTTCGAGTCGGTTTCGTGTCCAGTTTGCTCGGTTGTTGAAATTTTCCCACTTAATTTTTTGTCCCAGTATGGGAAAAGTGGAAAGTACAAAAAAACAGGTAGCCCCGATAGCGAAACGAACTGGATTGCAAATAGGCTTGGTTAGGGACATTATTCTTTTGTTACTCGTATGGCGAACCAAAGGTTTAACAACAGTCCACCGGATGCAATCCCTATAAACACAGGAATAAAGGGGTGCATTTTTCCACCTGAGCACGAAGCAATACAAGGCATTGTAAGGTAATAAAACCATCCTACTATCCCGCCAATTCCTAAGGCAAGAAAGGTTAATAGAATTTTTTTTGCTGACATGTTACGAAAGTACGGAAAACCTATGATACCTTTGTATAGATTTTAAAGGCCCACGTGGTGAAATTGGTAGACACGCCATCTTGAGGGGGTGGTGCCAACAGGTGTGCTGGTTCGAATCCAGTCGTGGGCACCAAACCAAAGCCTGGCATGAATGCCAGGTTTTTTTTATCCCAACCGATCAACGCTTGCGTTGGAAAGGTGAGGGATAAAAAAAGCCATCACGGAGAATCCGTGAGGCTTTGGTTTGTAAAGCGATAGAACCTTTAGGGTTCACGAAGTAATCCAGTAAAAGTCCAAC
>CAIJTF010000070.1 GCA_903823565.1 uncultured Flavobacteriales bacterium | reverse complement strand
TACTTCCAATTTTTGGTCATCAACTATTTTGTAGAAAATGATATGTGATTTTACAAATGACACTCTATATCCAGGGCGAATGTATTCAGCAGACTTACCCGTATAATAATTAGATTGTAAAAACTCGATTTCATCAATTAACAAGAAGTAATACCTGTCAGCTTGCTCTTTAGACCATTTTTTCAGTGTGTAGATCCATATTTTTTCCAAATCCGAAAGTGCTTCGGAGCTGATGTGTAGAACAAGCTTTTTCATTTACCTTCGGTGCTAATTCGTGGTATGTTTTTGATGAAGGGCTTTTAAATGTTCCTTTGGATCAAAATCTTCCACGAATCCACTTTGTTCTCCAGCGATGAGTGCATTACGCAATTCATTGAGCTTTCTCTCTTCATTTTCGAGCAGACGTAGAGCAGTTCGTATTACTTCACTCACAGAGCCATATCGCCCTGATTTAATCTCACTATTGATGAAATTTTCAAAATAATCTCCTAATGATATCGATGTGTTTTTACCCATAATCTATAATTATTAAAGTAAATGTACCAAAAATTGGTAACACATCCAAGCGTGAATGGTTTTTAGTTGCCAATAACTTGTTGCTAACTGCCACCGGTCAGCTTTAAGCAAAAGTGCAACTTATTCTGAACATGTTTATCGTTAGAAAATTCGTTCCCCAAAACGGACTTATAGAACCTAATAGATACAGATTAAATTCTTCTTTGATTTCAATATAAGTTTAGGTTTAGAACAAATGTAAAACAAAAAAAGTAACCATTTCTGATGACTTTCTTTCTCTAGTAGCGTGGACAGGACTATCCTGACTCTCGCTTCGCTCGGTCAGGATGGATTGTCAACATCGATCCAAAAATCATCCGTCAGATAAAATACCGTATCGATGAAATACAAAAGACCATCCTTGGTTAGCACATTTTCATCGTGAAGATCTTCTAGAATCAATCCTAATTCCTGATTATAATAATCATTATTTCTGGTGTTTGTGAACCCGTTACTAAGAAGAAATCCTTTAATATGTTCAAGATTCGTTGTCGAAGTTACCTCAACAAAGGGCTGTTCAACTACCGCAAATAATGTCTCATTTTCAGCATGAAAGCCAATTAATTGATAGGCGGTATCCTCAAAAAATGCATTGTGCAAAAGCAAATTATGAAAATAATCCTCCCAAGAATTGTAATAAATAGAATCGTTTAACTTGAGTACAGTTTTTTGGTTTTTTTAAGTACACCTTCTGTTCGGCGCCTTCGCTAACGTATTTATCGAAATCTATTTGGGTTAGCCATAGTTGATGAATAAAAAGATTTTCCGCTTTAATTTCCAACGAAAAAAAACGTTAAAATACTATTTAAGAAAAGGGCCTTGCGCCCCTTTTTATATTAATAATAACCACCGATACGGATGAGTGGATAGCTGACCCCAACAGTAAACAAATGTTTTTCGGTTTGAGACCTAACGGTCTTGTCGAAAGTTAGGTTATAGCTGTAACTAGCACGAAAAATCCCATAGCTTAAACCTAATTCAGGTCGATAAAACCATTTCCCTTTTGAAGCGATTCCATAATGAAGACCAAATTGGGCCAAATTAATATTCAATAAAGGATTCTTGAAATGAACGATGCCGAATGTTAAATCCTGTTGATTCGGATTGTTTGTGTTAAATAACAATGAAGATGACAATAACGAAAGCTTCCAAGGAGACTGTCCCGAAATAGGATGCGACAAACGAAAAGGATTTATATATTGGACCCAATCCGAAGAGATTTCGTAACCAATCCACCAATTTCTTCCGTATGCCCCCGCAACTCCCACACCGATTGCACTGAAAGAATTGAAAGGCACAAATGACGTACTTTTAGCGTCTTTTAAGAAGGTTTCTGCGGCTACTATTTTATCTTCGGGAAAATTCTTTAATTTTTTCTTGATTTTCTCATCATAGAACCAAGATTCATCCTCTGGATTGATATCATCAAAGGCATAACTTTCTACCATATACTCGAGCCGTAATTCTCGGCAATATTGATTCGTAGCCTCGCTAATGTTCAAGGTTATAATTTCTTCTATAAGAGCATTAACCTCATTAACCCCCTGGAACGATCCATAGGATTCATATTCCGAACGCGCAAGGTTGTATACTATTCCCTTTTCGTCTATAACATCTTCAACAAGTAATTTCACTTTATTCAAGAGTAACCGAGCTAAAATCTCTTTTTCCGAGTTTAATTTTTCGGAATATACAGCATAACTACCTCTGTACATTGCTATTTCTCTGTTCAAAATGATCAACTTTTTTTGAGCACTTGCTTTGAAAGAATCAGAATCCTTACCTGTAAACGTTGCATTTAACACCTTATCAAGGGAATCCAAATACAACAAAACTTCGGGGTTCTTCGTGGAGCAAAGCTCACATTTAATCGATTTTTTGCATTTATCTAAAAAAGGGATGCCGAAATACTTCTGTCCATAAGTAACTGCCTGTACGGACAAGACTATAACAATAATGCTTAAGGTTTTAGTGGTTTTCATTCTTCCATGAATTGTATTTTACTAAAATAATCAAATTAACTTGTAAAGATAAAAGTTCAGATTATTTTAATTATACATTTTAGATGCCCTTCCGCCTTTCAGCTACATTTCAGCCTTACGGAGATCAACTTGGTGCCATTTAGCATTTGGTGCATGGACTTCGTGTAAGATATCCTTACCGTGGCAAACGTTTTACAAGACATACAAAAAGTACCCTCCATCCATTCGATAATAAATAAATCCCAAACTACACAGCTGTTCAATGAATTTACATAGTTTTTTCCGAGAATGAAGTGGGGTATTATGAATAAAAAGGTATTTTTAAAGTTTAAATACTTATTCATTAATGATCTGTTATGAAACATTTAGTCTTAACGTTTTTCATCTTAATATTCTTGACTACTTGTACACTGGGACAAAATACAAAAGTAAAACTTGTAGAAAAGTACAAATCTCCAAATATGAATAGTCACTATTGTGAAGGTATTACGATAATTCCCGGGCAGACCTTCATAAAAAATCAAATGGTTAGTTACGATCATTACACCAGCCACGACACCACATTACTATACTCCGAGCCAGCTATTCGAGAAAGTGTCCCTTCTTTCTATATTTCAGATCATGAAGTTACCAACGCCGAATACCGTGAGTTTGTTAATTGGGTTAGAGATTCCATAGCACGAGGTAAATTATTCCTTGGATCCTCGAATGAAGAAAAACATTTGTGGGGTGCTTACACAAATTCCTTCACAAAAAACCAAGATCCTTCTGGAAATTATTTTGTTTTAAACTGGGACACAAAGTTGGACTACAATGATCCGAAGATAAATTGGTTAATTAACGATATGTATGTACCTAAAGAAGAACAATATGAACCCAAAAAAATAATTGATGTAAGGAAGTTCTATTATTACTTTGACAACATCCGCAATGGAGATACCATTTTTACAAGCATTAATATATACCCTGATACGCTTTGTTGGACAAAAGATGGATATGGCTACTTCGATCCTATGGTGAATTATTATTTTTGGCATACAGCCTATGATAACTTTCCAGTGGTAGGCGTTTCATGGACTCAAGCACAAGCCTATTGCGATTGGCGTACAAAGCGTTACATGGAGGAGATCAATAAAATGGCCCAGAAGAAAAAGTCGAAGTACATTGGGGTTAAATTTACATTGCCTAACAGTAGTCAATGGTCTTATGCCTGTGAACCGAATAGAACAAGGACACAACCCTATGTTAAAAATGAAAACGGCTGTTATACCTCAAATTTTGGGAACATTTATTTAAATTCTGGAATTGTAATCAAAGATTACCGCGACGATGGGGCTTTTACTACTGTTAAAGTAAAAAGTTATTTGGGAAATGAATTTGGATTGTTCAACATGTTTGGAAATGTCGCCGAATGGATTCAAGACAACCCTACAGCAAAACCTAATAACTTTTTTGAACATTTAGTTGGTTTCGGTTTCCATCCATACCTATCGCCAGAAGAAGTAAGCACAGCACCACAAGAATTATATATTACCGATCCATACTCAAAGACTACACAGCTGGTAACAAAAGATAGTCCTGAACATTTAAGAATAATAGAAAAAAGGCTACAATTTTACAACATCAGTCCCAATGCATCGGTTGAGGATATCTTAAAAAACTACATAGCTTTTCATTCTGTAGATAGTGCTTTCAGGGATAAAATACTTAATCTTCAAAAAAAAGAAGGAATAAACGCTTCCCAAAAAGAGGAACAAACGCAATTTACCGATAAAAATACTTTTCCCCCTGGAGTTGTAATTACAGAAGAGAATCCCATCCCAAGATTTAACAACTCTTTGGAATTGTACAACAATTACACTGGATGTTTCGAAACCAATGAGAAAATTTGGGCAGAACAAAAAATGGTTCGAATAATAAGAGAATTAAAGCATAATTGGGAGGTTATTGAGCGCGCTGAAAAAATACAGAACCGCGTTTTGGATATTCAACAAAAATTTGGGGGCAACGAGCAGGTGAAGCAAATACAAATTCCAACGAATGAAGAAACCATTAAAACATGTCGATTGGTAAAAGGTGGAAGCTGGGCAAACCAACCTCATTACTTGAATACTGCGTGTAATGAAGTGTATCACGAAAGCGAAACGTCTAGCAAAATTGGTTTCAGGGTTGCAATGGAAGCTTTAGTCATTGAAATAAATGGGCAGTGCCTCAATTGTTCAACGAACGACCAGAAAAAGCTTAAAACCTATCGTAAGATCCATCGAGAAAACGACAGGTTGGAAAGATAATGGTTTTTTCAAATTTAGTAATCCAATCGGCATCATTTGAACCGAAATCTGATCATAATTCAACTCACTTCGGGCAGGTTTTCTGACGTAATTTTAATAAACACAGCTGCTATTATTTAACAATAATTGAGCCTTTGATGTTCCTAACCATTAATCTACAGGATGTAGTTTCAATACCCTTTCCGTGAATTTTAATACCGCTTTGTCACTGTAAACTGCAGGAATATAGTGGTCCTCTGCCCACAACCTAAATAGGTTCTTATAAAAAGGGCTTTTGTAATTTTCCGCTTGTCCGGGAGTATTAATATACAAAGAGTTATCCCAATCACTAAGGTCTGAAATCATTTTAAAGCTAGCACCAAAACGTTGTTGAAATGAGCTTCCAGTAGCATTGATAGTAAATGCGTCACCTCCTCTTGGTAAGGGACCTATTTTTGTTTTATTTACCAGATTGTTATCGTTGTCTCCCACTAGGGGATTGGTAAATTCAGCGTTTTTTAATTTATTTTGACCATACCTCCAACTTTTTATATCCTTACCAAGATGGGATTCTAACCAATGTATAGCAGAGGCAAAAGATTCAGAAACAATTTTCTGAAATTCGTCGTTTTCTATTTCTTTGAGTAATGCTAAATGTTCAATGACTCGCCTCATGTCGTGATGTACAATATCGAGTAATTTCATTTGCCAAACCTCGTAAATGGTTGCTACATAAGAATTAGGAGATAACTCAAAATCCCAAGTTTTGAATAGCTTTTTATAAGCATTTAGTTTTGGATCCTCAAAGGTTGCATAAAGAAGAAGTTGAGTTAGCTCTCTTGCAGGAATTGAATAATAAGAGGATTGTAAATTCATCATGTCGTTTATATCACCATCCTGGATTGTATCTAACACCTCTCTGATGCGATTACCCCGATAGGGTGGCGCCCACTCATATCCTAAAGCATTTGGAAATTTATACGTAGTGTCAACAAGATTTTCATTGGCCGTTGCAATGTATCCATTTTTTGGATTAAGAAGGCTGGGGCGATGGTGTAAGGATAAATATCCATCCCATTTATAGTTTCCATTGCCAGGAACTGGAAAAAGTCCACTATAATTATTTCGAATTGGAGCTTTTCCGATAACTTGCCAACCGATGTCCTTATTTTTATCCGCCCATACAACACTAAGCGATGGAGAAACGTGGTAATCGCACGCCTTACGAAATTCATCCCAGTCTTTGGCCTGGTTGACGCGAAGCATGGAAAGGTAGGGAGCTCCCCCCTTGAGAAGCCAAGCGCATCTTGCAGCATAAGCCCTTAAATTAGTTGAGTCAACCCTTAATATAGGGCCATCTTTAGCATAAAACAAAGTTACTTTTTCATCTTTGTTTCCTTTAACTTTTATGTTTTCCTCAATTTTCAGCATGGGTACCCACTTGTTTTCAAACCTATATTCCTGAAGGTTTTCTGGATTTAATTCATACACAATTAAATCTTCAATGTCTGTGCTAAAAATGGTTATTCCCCATGCCCCTTTGTCATTATGTCCTATAGTAACTCCGGGAACCTGAGGTTCACCAGCTCCGATTACATTCCAACCAGGTGATACAAGATGAACTAAATATCGCAGTGAAGGGCATTGTAACTTACGATGCGGATCATTTGCGAGAAAAGGGAATGACGTACTTGATCTATCGGCACTGATAACCCAATTATTACTTCCTTCATTTTCACATAGCAACAACTCCTGGGTTTGCTCCGTATTGGACACAAAAGGAGAATTATTATGATATAAATTATACAATTCTAGAATTTCCAAATCCAATTCTTGAGGGTCAATTATTGAATCCATTACTAAGGAGGGTTGATTAGGTTCAAAATAGTTTTCTTTTAAAAAATAACCGGCGCCAAAATTTGCCAGTATGCGAGCATTATAAATCTCATTAATTAAATTCTCCTTCAACCCATTATGTCGAGAAATAACATCTTCAATTCTCCAATAACCTGGTTTTATTCCAAGTTTGTGAAATTCGAAAGGCAATGAATCCGGTTCAGCATTAAGTTCAGCTATACCTGCGTTTATTCCATCAACAAAGGATTTAAATATTTCAACCCCTTGAGGATGGTAATGGCTAAGCTCCTCCTCCAAATCTCCTCTATAGGTAAAAAGTCTACTGGCTATATCCTCTTTTAACATTCTTTTGCCAAAGATTTCTGAATATGTTCCTGAGGCTTTTCTTCTCCATAATTCAAATTGAAAAGGCCTATCCATAACGGCACAATACCCCTGAGTGAAGAACATATCATGTTCATTAGTCGCGTATATGTGATTGACTCCCCATTGGTCTCTATAAATTTTTACATCGTCATAAATTCCTGCTAATTCGATCGATTTGGAATTTAAAGGCGAATTTTCATATTCCAAGGATGTAATGGATGATTTAAAGAAGTTCCATTGGGGGGTTAGATCGATACTGGTATCTTTCGACGTAACAGTTTGAGACAAACCGTCGATTCTTTTGTTCAACGTTTCAATTGACTCCCTCTTGGATTGTGAGAAGGAGGATTTTAATCCCAATAGATATAGCAATAGAACAGCGCACCTGTACATTTCATTAAATTATGACCAAAAATACTTTGTTTTTGGGAGATATTTTGGGGTATTGGAAAACGAATACAAATACCCTTTAGATCATAAAAAACCCTGAGTTTTTCAACATAGGCAATCCTTGTAGCGGGGACAGACTATCCTGACGCTCCCTACGCACACTTCGTTTGGTCGGGGCAAGCTCGCTTCACTCGGTCAAGATGGACGTAAATGGGGCCTTACTAAGAAAAGCTCAGACCACTTCGGGATTCATCGCTATCGTTCTCATTCTGTTTCTGAAAGAAAAGCGCCCAGGATTTCAGAGCGAGAAGCAATCCGTCTTAGACGGAGAGAGCGAAGGAAAAAGAAAAAGCACCATCACTTTCGTAATTGCGCTTTTCTTTGTAGTAGAGAGGACAGGAATATCCTGACGCTCCCTACGCTCGGTCAGGATGGACCTTGGGGGGGCTTACCCATTTAGTTGTCTTCCAGAATTTTCAATAGACGTTGGTTTAAATACAATTTTTCTTTTCCAACTTTTATTGATTTCAAAAATCCCTTTTCTTCTAAGGTCATCAAATAATTTCCAACTGTTTTAGGGTTTCCGAAATTTTCATCGATCAAATGTTGGCGTTTGGTATAAGGCAAGCGAAATAAAATCTCCACCAAATCTTTCGAATAAATTTTGGGGAGTTTTACTTTGATTTCATCTGCCGTCTTTGTCATGGCGTCTACAGTTTTATTCAATCGCTCAATACCTTTGGTTGAAGTTTCTTCTATCATATCCAACATATACAAAATGTAATTTTCCCAGTCGTTGTTTTCGGTTACATCCCGCAAACGCTTGTAATAATCCACTTTGTTTTTTATGATGTATTCACTCAAATAAATTGCTGGTGTGTCAAGCAGGCCCGAAAGTTTGAGATACAACAACAATAAAATTCTTCCTGTTCTTCCATTACCGTCAGAAAATGGATGAATTGCTTCAAATTGATAGTGCATTAACGCCATTTTGATAAGTGGGTCAATAGTTTGAACTCCGTCTTTATCGACAGCAGGTTCGTTGATGAACTTTTCTAAGTTTGCCAGTTTCTCACGAATAATAGCTTCACCAATTGGTGGTGTGTAAATTACTTCGCCTTTGGGGTTGCTTAAGGTTGTTCCTGGCGTGTTGCGTATTGCAGCCGTATTCTGTTTTATACACTGAACAATACTTATACAAAGGTTTGTTGTGATAAATGGTTTCTTTTTTATTTCATCCAACCCAAGCCATAGCGCTTCTTTATAACTCAATACTTCTTTTGTGGAAGAATTTTCCACTTTTTTGTCGGCAACTAATGATTTATAAATTTCATCGTTTGTTGTAATGATGTTTTCTACTTCCGAACTTGCTTTTGCTTCTTGCAAATAAATCGTATCTAAAAACAAGGTTGGATTTGGCAAATTCATCAAGGTTCCGTTCAGATGAGCCAATGCTCTACCTGCAGAAATAGTTTTGCGTAGAATGCTTTTTGTTTCAATGTCTGCCTTTGGAGGTAGCAACGGTAAGTCGTTGTATGGTATTTCTCTTTTGAATTTGCTCATTTTCTTTAAGTGTAAATTTTACGCCTGTAATTAAAACAAGGGTAAAAATACTAAAAAAATACTCTCGTTTGATAAATACGGGTAATTTTTACTCTTGTTTGTTTTTTATCTGTTTTGAATAATCATGAATTGTATTAAATGAGAATATGGCTCATTTCACTTCTGATGGACGTAAAAAGGCGGCTTAACAAGGAAAACCTTAGACCACGAAGCGTTCTTCTTCGCTATCGTTCTCATTCTGTTTCTGAAAGAAAAGTGCATTTATGGAAAAATTGAGAATCAGAATGAGAGCGAGTGAAAAAGAAAAAGCGCCGTCACTTTCGTAACTGCGCTTTTCTTTTTAGTAGCGGGGACAGGAATATCCTGACGCTCGCTTCACTCGGTCAGGATGGACCTAGGGGGAGTAACAAGGAAAAGCCAAGCGCTTTTAGCGCTCTCTTTTTGCATTTCCATTTGCTTTTGAAAGCATGCTATCAACGCTTCTGGAAATGCAAAAAGCCAGTCATTACTGACTGGCTTTTCTCTTGTAGCGGGGACAGGACTCGAACCTGTGACCTTCGGGTTATGAGCCCGACGAGCTCCCAACTGCTCCACCCCGCAATGTATCTTTCATTGCTTTATTTCAATTTATGCTCGGGTTATTCTCCCGGTGAGCGCCTCCCGAAACTTCGGGACTCCACCCCGCAATGTATCTTTCATTGCTTTATTTCAATTAATGCTCGGGTTATTCGCCCGATGAGCTCCTCCCGAAACTTCGGGACTCCACCCCGCAATGTATCTTTCATTGCTTTATTTCAATTTATGCTCGGGTTATTCGCCCGATGAGCTCCTCCCGAAACTTCGGGACTCCACCCCGCAATGTATCTTTTATTGCTTTATTTCAATTTATTCTCGGGTTATTCGCCCGATGAGCTCCTCCCGAAACTTCGGGACTCCACCCCGCAATGTATCTTTCATTGCTTTATTTCAATTTATGCTCGGGTTACTCGCCCGATGAACTCCTCCCGAAACTTCGGGACTCCACCCCGCAATGTATCTTTCATTGCTTTATTTCAATTTTGCTCAATTCGTTATTCGAGGACTACAAAGGTAAGAGGTTTTTCCTTAATCACCAAATCAATCGAGTAAAACCTGTTGCATTCGGTTTATCGCACCCTGTTTTTCCAATAGGTATTTTATGCCTAGCGCATGCGAATTTAAATTTACCCCAGGGATTGCCGCTCGCGTTCGATCAAATAGATAGTTGACGGCTAAGACCTCCTTTATTTTAAATCCTATTCCCACTTGAACGTTATTTAAGTTTTGTGTACCCAGCCAACCTTGGATTCGGTTCCAATAATTGAGCCGTACATTTACTTCGTAATTAAACGGTGCGGTCGCTATTGGAGTGACTTTAAGCGTTGGTAATAAATACCAATTATCCGAAAACTCCAAGAGATAGCGGTAGTAAATTCCCCATTCTGTGCGCAGCGCGGATTGGGTTCCAAGATCCTTCCATTTCGCGGGTCCAAGGTCATTGACGTAAATTCCGGAAAGTGAATTTTTAGTGCGGTAGCTCAACCCTAGTTTATAGGTTGGGTAATTATGCGTTGAAAAGCGACTTACCGCCAGATCCTGCTGGTTTGTTGTTACATAATTGGGATCATACCCTACCTGCATAAACCCTCCACCTAATCCAAGGCTTAATCGATTTTCCTTATTCGTTTTTATATTCACTGCCCCTTCTAGGGTGGCCGTAGAAAAGGTAAAGGCACCGTTGCGTTCGACTAAAACGTTCGTTCCGGCCCCAAACATTGCGCCATCGCTTTTTCGATCGTTGAAGGGAAAGGATAAGGTTCCATTAACGGTCCGAGGTGCTCCATCAAATCCAACCCATTGTTGCTTAAAACCAAACGTTCCTTCCACGTACTCGTTCAACCCATGGTGCGCAGGATTAATACTGGCCCAATTCATGGCGTACCAAACGCGATTAGGCGCCTGTTGTGCCTCCAAGTTGCACGAATAAATTAAACCTATTATAAAAATGTACCCCCTCATCGAATAATGCTAATCGTGCCTTTTTTAACCACCCCATTTCCTAGTTCCAAAAGGTAATAATATACTCCCTCAGGCAAATCCTTCCCGTTGTGAAGCCCAGCCCATGCATTTTGAACTTGGTATCCATTGGAATCATAAAGGACATTACCAAAGCGATTCATTATAACCATACGATTATTGGGGAAGTTTTCAATGCCTGGAATCACCCAAGTATCATTAGCCCCATCGCCATTGGGAGAAAAGGTATTGGGAATATCAAACACATTCGTAATGTAAACCGTTACGTAATCGTAAACCAAGCACCCCGCTGCGTACGCCTGTAGCATGTACGTTGTCGTTTGTGATGGAGTGGTTTGTACCGTGGGCAAGGATGGATAATTTACTAAATAGGAAGGTGTCCACGTCAAGGAATCGTACATTCCTGTCGCCTGCAGGGTCACCAAAGTCCCCGAATCAACGAATTGATCTGGACCTGCATCAATGGCAATTTGATGCACGTAAACGGTTGTTTGAACCGTATCCAACGTTAGTGTTCCGTTTATTTCGCATTCGGATACCAACATGATTTGATGGCTGGGTTGAGAGGGTAAATAGGAAAATACACCCGAAGCGTTTGAGAGTGCAAAATCTCCGTTTACATACCATGAAAAAGTTACGTTTCCATTACCGTTGTTGTTTGCGACAAAGGTGACACCTTCCCCAGGACAAAGCGTCGTATCTTGCGGAAACAGTTGGATTTGAGCCCAAGAAAAAGTTGGCATGTCAACGATTAACAAAACAATAACAACCTGCCAAAACCTCCTTATTATCATATATTTCTGTTCTTTTTACTCGTACACGAATGGGTTCGCACGCCATTCTCTATGCAAACTACCGAATTTTTTACGACTTTTGGTAAAGTGAAATACGGTAAATCCGAAAAATAACGCATATACCTATGAAAATCTTTACCCTCCTGCTTACGCTCACTTGGCTTTTGTTTTCTCAAGCCTATGGTCAGAAATTGAATTACGATCGGACTTCCAAATGGTTCCTAGGCCTTAATGCAGGCGCCACATGGAGTTCTACGGATGTGAAAAATGAAACCAACGGCGGGTGGGGAATTACCCTGGGTAAATCCTATAATTGGAACTATGGTCGAAGAATAAGTTTTGACATCAGGGCACGTTATTTAAATGGCACATGGTATGGTCAGGACTACGATACATGCGCCCTTACGAGCTATACGGGAGGACCGCTATCCTACTACAAAGATAGCTTTAATATGACGGTCCATAATTTCTACAATGACCAACACCGCTTGGCCCTGGAATTGGTTTTACACGCCAATCGATTTGCGGATCGAACAGGTTGGGACCCTTATATTTTCGGGGGCATAGGAGTAACATGGCATCAAAACTGGAGCAATCTTGAAGGGGATAGCGGTTATTACAATTACCCTCAAATTCTAGCTGCAGGAAATTTACCAAGTACACTTTCCTCTAATGTGGATTATTCATACGAAACTCGACTAGACGGGCTTTCGGAAGATAGTTGGAACGCTAAATGGTACCCTAGTCTTGGCTTCGGATTAGCGTATTTGGTTGGTCCACGCTTTTCTTTTGGTATTGAACACAAAACTACTTTCACCGGGGCCGACACATGGGATGGAGTGGTATCTGCTACGCCAAGATCCCGAAACGATTGGTATCACTACACCTCTGCCTTTCTTCAGTTTCGGTTCAGAACCAGAGAGGAGGATACGAAAGTTGAACAACCCAATACCAATAGCATCAATAACATTAACAACTTCAGCAGTAATTGCATCGCCCCTACGATTTCCATTGCCAATCGCCAAGAAACGGTCCTAAACAGCAGTTATACCCTGACGTTTGGGACAACCCAAATTGGGGATGCCTCCCAAGTTACATTGACAGACCAAAATGGAATGAATGTACCCTTTCAATTGAGCAACCTAACAAAGAATGTTAAGGCGCCAGTGGTCTTAAAACCGGGCCTAAATACCTTTACCCTCGTGGTAAGAAATGACTGTGGGACGGCAACCGAAACGGTGCAGATTACCTACAACGATTGTAAAATGCCAAAAGTGGTGCTTACATGCCCGCAAGGAGGAACCATCACCACGGTGCAACAGAAAAACCTTACGGTTAGTGCTTTAATTCAAAATACCACCCCTAATAATATTAGCTTATGGGTAAACGGAGCCAAAACCTACGCCTTTACTTTTAACCCGATCAACAATACCCTACAAGCCACGGTTTCACTACTTCCGGGTAAGAATATTCTTAAAGTTGAAGCAATAAATGGTTGTGGAACGGACTATCAAGTAGCGGAAGTAGCCTATAATGATTGTGTGACACCAACCCTGGCATTGGTAGCTCCCACAACGAGTGGAACCACGGTTAACATCGCCAGCCAAAAAATCGTTATTAAAACACAAGGTTTTAAAGCCAAAAATGAATTTTCAGTTTTACTTAACGGAACGACATTAAACAACTTTAGTTGGACGAATGAATTGTTAGAAATACCCACTACGCTTGTTGCTGGGAATAACACCATTACCGTGAACGGGAGCAATGCCTGTGGTTCAGAGTCGGTTTTTGTTAGCTTCAATTTTCAACAATGTCAACCGCCCGTAGTGACCTTAGAGAGCCCTGTTTCGAGTCAAACAACGGTCAGTAAATCCAATGCGGTAGTTCGGTTCAAAACGATAAACCAAAACACCTTATCTTTAATGGTCAATAATGTATTGGTCAATAATTATTCATTCAACGCCTCCAATGGCTTGGTTGAATACGCATTACAGTTGATACCGGGGGTTAACCTTATTACCTTAACGGCAAATAATGCATGTGGGGTGGATATTGAAACCGTTTCCATTCAGTATGACAACTGTAAACCACCTACCGCTACCCTCATACCAAATAATGGGGTTCAAACCCAAGCGGGTTATCTGTTTACCGCAACATGCACTAACATCCTATCGCCACAAGAGGTCACCCTTACCCAAAACGGGAACGCTATACCATTCACCTTGCTTTCCAATACCATTAATGCGGTCACTACCCTTAGCAACGGTGTAAATACATTTAAACTAACGGTTACCAATGGCTGTGGAACTCAAATTCAGACCCAAACCGTTACCTACAACAACTGCTTGGTTCCTGAAATCAGCCTCCTTCAACCCGCCGCGAGTGGTATTAGCGTAAACCAAAACGTCTACCAACTTCAAAGCCTGGTCTCGAACGTTCAAAACCCAAGTCAATTAACACTCAACGTCAACGGATCCAATAAGCCTTTTTCGTTTGCGAACGGAGTATTAAACGCCTCCGTTATCTTAAATGCGGGAGTAAATAATTTAGTAATTACGGCTAAAAATGAATGTGGAAGTGATTCCGAGTCCTTCACCATCACCTTGAAGCAATGCCTAGTGCCATCCCTGGTAATTTTAAGCCCTACCACCATGGTTAGTACGACCAATACAGGACAAGCTCAGGTTGCCTTCCAAGCTTTGAACTGCACCCAGGCCAGTCAGATTGTAATCCTTCAAAACGGAACGATCATTCCATTTTCCTTAAGCAATGGAACGGTAAGCGCAAGCGCAACCCTAACGCCAGGTAATAACGTTTTTCAAATCACCGCAACGAACGACTGTGGTAAAGATGTGGCCACGTTCACTATCACCTACAACAATTGTATCGCGCCGATAATTGGCCTGACCGGCGGGTCAATTCCATCTACGGTGACTTCAGAAAACCTCACCGTTTCGGCCACGATTCAAAATGTTACGAATGCGAACCAATTGTCCTTGTTGCTAAATGGTATTGGCGTTCCCTTTACCTTTAACAATGGTAACTTAACAGCAAGCCTCACGCTACAAGCGGGTACAAATTCGTTGAGTCTGTCTGCGACCAATGCGTGCGGAACGGATTTTAAAGCTAAAACCATCGAATTTACGCCATGCAAGGCTCCGACCCTTTTAATTACTCAGCCCGCAACACCTGGGTCCACGGTTAGTAATACTCAATTTACCTTTCAAGCTACGGTCAATAATATTGGGGCATCTAATCAACTAACGTTGACCCATAATGGGGGAATGGTAAATAATTTCCAATTAACGAACAATGCTTTATCGGCACAAGTAACCTTGGCCAATGGGACAAACACTTTTCTACTGCATGGCAACAATGGTTGTGGAGTCGACCAACAGATTACAACGGTAATATTGAGTACTTGTAGCTCACCTTCCGTAATCCTTGCCTCGCCAAGCGGACAAACTACGAACCAAGCTAATTATACGTTTAATGCTACGGTGCAAGGAATCAATTCCGTTCAAGGACTAGCCTTCATGGTTAACGGTCAATTAACTCCAGCCTCCTTAAACAATGGGCTTGTAACAGCCAACGTAACTTTACAAAATGGAATGAACAACCTCATGTTATCAGCAACCAACGCTTGTGGTACAGATACCAAATCCATACAGGTAATTTACACCCCATGTACCCCGCCAGTTCTGAGCATACAACATCAAAACAACAGTACTGTAAATACCGCACTGTTCACGTTTATTGCGCAAGTTAATGGGGCGACAAGCCAACAAGTTAGCCTTACGCTCAATGGAATTCCGGTTACGAATTACACCATGAATGGCACACAACTTTCCGTTCCATTAACGCTGCAAGCGGGGGCTAATACCATTGTATTGAATGTACAAAATACGTGTGGTTCGGACCGTTCGGAACTTTTGATTAACTATCAGAATTGTGTGGCCCCACAGGTTAGTATTGCCAATCCTAATCAATCGGTAACACAGGGGCTATACACGTTCACAGCGAATGTTTCCAATATGCCAAACCAACAGGGAATTTCTCTCGCGCTGAACGGTTCATCGATACAAGGATACAATTACAGCAATGGCGTATTAACGGCAAATTTAAATTTGGCGAATGGAAGCAATACCATCAGCGTTTCCGCTCAAAACGCCTGTGGAAATGACACCAAAACTGCCACCGTGATCTACAACCATTGTGAGGCACCTACCATCGTGGTAACTTCCGCCCTCATTGCAAGCGATGGAAGTTATATTTATCAAGCTACAATCACGAATGTAACGGATGTTGAAGGAGTTTCCTTGACCTTTAACGGCGCCAATACTCCTTTTACGTTTGTCAATGGCGTACTTACGGCCAATGTCACCTTAACTATGGGGGCTAATGTTTTCTATGCTACGGCTTATAATAACTGTGGAAATGATTCCGAAAACACTACCGTGCAATTTGCCAATTGCGTAAGCCCTGAAATCACTATTCAAGGGAGCGTTGCCTCTGGAGGGAATACCACGGGAAGTACTATTGATTTATCGGTAGGTATCAACGGATACGATGCCAGCACAATCGTACAAGCGACTAAAAATGGGAACGTAATCAACGCTATCAATTGGTCTAATGGAAATGTAAATGCTACTGTCAATTTATCGGATGGCCTGAACACCTTCGTAATTACCGCCACAAATGCGTGTGGATCTGATAGTAAAACCTATACTGTAACGAGGTGTAAAGCACCAACCTTTGTATTGATTAACCCATCTTCCAACAATGTCACCGTCACGAATCCAACCTACGTAATTACCTTCAGTGTTCAGAATATTACGAATGTAAGTCAAGTTAGCTTGAGCCAAAATGGAGCAGGCCTAACGGGATTAGGACTCGCGGGTAATATGATAACCCTTCCGGTTGTCTTGCAAGGAGGTGTAAATACCTTCAACGTTCAATTGGACAATGGCTGTGGATCCCAACAAGGTACGTTTGTCATTACCTACACCAACAACGGTCAAAATCCTACGATTAACCCAAATAATGGAGGACATTCTCCTTCCAACCCGGGAAATGGACAAAACCAAAACAGCCCGCAAAAACCAACCCTACCGAAGGAAGAAAAACCTGTAACACCCTCCCCATCTAAACAAGAGAAACCTGTTTCTCCGCCTCCTGCTCCTAAAGTCGAAAAGCCTGTTGCCCCTAACCCGGCAAAAACCGAGAAGCCCGTTGCTCCGGCACCTGCTCCTAAAGTCGAAAAGCCGACGACAACAAAGAGTTCAGCTGCACCAGAAAAAACCACCACCCCAGCCGTTAATAACCAAGTTAAACCGGTAAAAACGACGCCTTCCGTACCTCCTGTTCAGCAAAAACCACCCAGTCCAAGCGAACCCAAGAAAGGGGGAGGCAGATAAGTTTCAAGATATAGTTTTAATAGTCCTTAGTTATTTGTAAATTCGCACTTTAAATTTTTAGAGAAAATGGGGATTATAAATAAAATTAGGGATAAATCTTGGTTGATTGTTGGGTTGATAGGACTTGCCATGTTGGCCTTTATTCTAGAAAATTATAAGAGTATTTTCAATACCGGTGAAGGCAAGTACGGTGTGGGTTTGATGCACGGGAGTAAAATTGATGTGAACCGATACAATCAACTCTGTGAGATTGTGAAGTACAATACGGTAATGATGAAAAAACGTCAATTAGAGCAACAAACGGGTGTTCCAACAGACAGCCTTCCATCCTTGACGGACGAAGACCTCAGAAGCTGTGAGGATCAGGCTTTTGGCTACCTTGCGGACTCTCTTTTGATGGACGAAGAATATCATCAATTGGAAATTTCGGTAAGCGATGAAGAAATTGATGCCTATTTATTGGCTACGAATGGATTTGAAATCAATGATAACAATAAGGCTTATTTTACCGACAGCCTTTCGGGAACGGTAACGCCGACATCCATTAAATCAGGACGAGACAAAATTAAGGCGGAATTGAAACAAATTCGCAAGAAAAAAGGAAACGAATTACAAGACATTGCTAACCAGCGAAAAAGAGACAAATACCTCAATATTTTAAAGGCCGGTCAATACATTACCAAGTTAGAATTAGACATGGAAACCGCTGCAATGGATGATACGAAGAGCATTACCATGGTGGTTAAAAAATATTCTGAAGTGAATGATGGGGAGGTTAAAGTTAGCAACGAAGAGTTGGAAAAATACTATGAGGAACACAAGCAGGACGGCGCTTACTTTAATCATGAAAGTACCCGTGAAGTTTACTTAGTTGAGGACAAAATAATCCCTTCAAAACAGGATTCCCTTGCTTTTAATAAAACAATAGCCTCTTTGCGTAGCAAATTCAAAAAAGCTACCAATGACTCGGCATTTATACTAAAAGAAAGTGATAACAAGCGATTTTATTCCGGGTACGGTAATACTGCTCCGCCAAGTAAACGGATTTATCCTGCCGGGGGCTATGAAAAGGAGTTTACTAAAATAGATTCCATCGTACAATACACGTTGCCGGGAGGTCCGGATGGAGATACCGTTGTTTTAGCTAAGGTCAAAGGCTTCGCACCAAGTTTCATAGGGGCTCGCCACATCCGTATTGACTTGGGAAGTGCTATTGCAGATAGTACAGCAAAAAAGGACCCATATGCCGTCATGAAAAAGAGAAGGCTTGCAGATAGTTTGTATGCTATGGCAATGAAGGATACGTCTAAATTTTCTGAATTAGTGAATAAACACAGTGACGACTTATTCACGAAAATGAACGGTGGAAAAATTGATAACGTTATTAATCGAAACATGGGTGAGGCATTTACCTCCTATTGTATTTCTGCACCGATTGGAACCGTAGGCCTCTTCAAGTTGAAAAACAACATTCATATCGTTCAAGTGATGACAAAGGATAGTATTGTTCATCCACGCCTCAATACCGTTAGTAAGGTATGTAAGCCTTCGGAACTTTCAGAGTCCGAAATTGAAGGAAAAACGTCAAGCTTTTTGACGCAGCTAAACAATAAGCTAGGTGCCATTAAAGCATCGGATGTGAATCGTAAAATTGCTGCCTTTGAAGCGGAAGTTAAAGCTAAAGGGTTGCTCCCTCAAAAAATGATTTTAAAGGATAATTTCCCATCATTGACCAATCAAATGATGATTTCTTCAATGGCAGAACAGAAAATTCTGGAGTTTGCCTTCGACGAAGAAGTTGGCTCAGGGGACTTGATTGCCATTCCGGTACGGGATAAAAATCGTTTTTTAATTGCTTTAAAAGGATGGACCAAAGCCAAGGGTATTCCAACGTTTGGTGAAGTAAAAATGGCCATGCGTCAGAAGTTAATCGACGATAAAAAAGCAGTAAAATTGATGGCTGAGATGTCTAGATTCAAAGACCTTGCAAGTTATACAAAAGCCAACAAGGTGAAAGCTGACACGTTGGAAATTAGCTTTGCAAATGGTGGAAATTTGATGGGAGAACCTGAGCTATGGGGCTACCTATTCAGTGGCAAGCTTAAGCCAGGACAAACTTCCGCTCCCCTGAAAGGTCGAAATGGAGTATATATGATACAAATAAACGCCCAACCGAAGAAATCAAAAACGCCTCCTGCTGATCCTATAGCGATGAAAAAGCAATTGTTGAATACACGTATCCAACAAATGTTCAACAATCAAAATACTAGCTTGAATTATTACAGCGCGCTGTATGCTCAGGCAGGATTTGTAGACAATCGAAAACTCACTAGAATTAGGCCTTAATTATTTGATAAATCCCACAAATGGGATGACAAATGACCCTATTTTAGGATCCGGTTGATAGTAATCGGTTGATAGAATTTGGGCGCCCGTTGATAAGGCCATATTTAGTCGATTGTAGTCGTTGGTTCTCGCTTCGATTGTTCCTGCGTCTGTTCTTGTTCGAATCATGTGTGTATTTCTATTTTTTTGTATTAGGGTTTCATTGGAAAAGGGATCATCGCACAACATAAAGATGCCGTTTGGATTTTCTGCATTTCCATAAAGGAATGCATTGCCAAGCATCGGGTAAAGGTGAGAACCGCTCCCTTGTACAATAATAAAAATTCTTCCTTTCACCTCCCCAAGGGTAGGCCATCCTTGATGGAGAATTCGATCTTGAAGCGTCTGTTCACTGTTTAAAAAGTCTTTTGGGCTATACAAAGTGCTTAATTTAGCGCGAAACAACTGGTCCATGCTGACCAGAGACGGTTTATCAAAAGGAATGGCTTTTTTAAATCCTAACAAGCGTAAGATAAACGCTTCATCTCCCAGAGCGCTCCCTTTCAATTCTATGTTGACAAAAATGGGCGCATGTTGAGGATTTTCAATGCTCCATTGATTTAATGAGTCTAAGGCTGAAAACAAGGTCTGGTAATTGGTCTGGTAATCAATATCCGGAATGTGAATTATTTTAAATCCTGGCTGCTTGAGCGCCTGGTATTTCTCTTCTTTAACCCGCTGCTTGGGGATGAAAATATTTAACCGATGTTTAAAATAACGTCCGCCTTTTGGGTCATTATATACATCAAGTTCCAAACCTCTGATGTGATAAATTGACAGCTGTTCTGGAATGGGAACATGGTTATAAGCCAGTTGAAAAGGTTGGTTTTCTTCACCAAGAACGGCTTTAAAACGGTTTATAAACTTCATGGTTCTTTCCGATGGAGCAACTTTATAACTGTTGTGGGATGCCAAAACACGAATTTCGTTCATCGGCAAACTATCTGGAAACGTTTGTCCAACGGCTAAGAAATTAACGAATCCAAATACTAAGGCGAAAAAACGATTAAAAGAACAACCTGCCATTAATCCAATCTTCATCGAGAAATGCTTTATTTTTTTTGTAAAAGTTTATCGCTGGAGTATTCCACGTCAACACTTGCCAATCCATCCTTTTTACCTTTTCCATTTTCGCCCTTTTAAGTATCTCATCAAATAAGGCCTGCCCCACCCCTTTTTTTCTTGCACGTTCTTGTACAAAAATATCTTCCAAGTACAGTGTACATCCTTTCCATGTAGAGTAACCAAAATAATACAGTGCGAAACCTATAATTTGCTCCTGATCTTCCGCAACAATTGCAAAGCATCGTTTATGTGTAAATAAATCCTCTTGCAAATTTTCGGGGGTATTAATTACCGCATTGGGTTCCTTCTCATATACGGCCAACGCAATAATCAAGGAATGAATGGCAGCAACGTCTTTTGCTAGCGCGTTTCGAATGGTCATTACTGAACTCCGGCTAGGTTAAACCTCAACTTAATACCTGTGCTCATATTGCCTGTGGGGTAGCTTGTAGCTACCTTGGGGGTATTCAGGTTTTGATCGTAGTAGTAGGATACCGTTAAGTTTTGACTTAAGTTGTAATCTATGTTTAGTTTTAAGGAAATGACTTTTTGTCCAGCAGTAGCTTGGTTGGTGTTTTCTACAACTTTACGAATCAGGGTTGCATTATCACGGAAGGAAAAATTCAACCCGGCATTTAAGTCATTAGCTGGGATTTTATCCAATAGTTTCACCTTAACAATCTTTGTTTGCATGCCAAAAACAATTTCATCGGATTTCACCTCTGTAACTTGATTGTTATTCAAAGACAAGGTAGCCATTCGGTCTTTTTTGTATTCAAATTTTGTGGTTAATGACTGTCCAAATACCGTCCATGTTGCATCCATCCCGATGAGTGGCGAAAACTGCTCGCTGATGGTAATGTTTTGAACTTGTAGCCTAGAAACGTAATTGTTATTCAGATCGAGTGCCGTTGGATTTCCATTGGCGTCAATCGTAGCACTCATATTGGATTGCATTCCATTAACGGTTACCGTAGAATTATATGCATGTCTTAGGACAAAGGATTTGGCAAATTTCTTCGCAAAATTGAATTTTGTTAGCCCGTTATACGTCATGCTCCAATTGGGAAGCGGAATGTTTCTTACGGGGTTGATGTTTTTTTCATTGACCTCTTTATTGCCATACGCCGTTAAAAAGGCGCCAATAACTACTTCTTGTTGGCTTCCCGAATATCCGCTGTAAAAGTTTGAAGGCAATAGGGCCGAATTAGCATTGTTGCCACCAAGCAACTGGGAAACGCTTTGTCGGTTAGCTAATAATTGACTAAAAACATCGGAGGAGCGATCTTTATTATCGCGGATAAAGGCGGTTCCCCAAGTGATCGTGGAATACGTGAGTGTAGCCGACTCGAAACGGCTTTGTCCTTCGTATTGTTGTGTTACTTCATTCCATCGGAAAAACTCTCCACTATTTAAACCATAGTTTCGGTTCAACTTCATTTCAATATTTAAGTCTTTAACCGGCTCTAAGGTGGCACGAAGGTTTAATTTTGTCGAATGGGTGGTCGTAAATTGTTTATTTAAATTCTCATTTTGAACTAACCAATTATTCGCTACCGATAAATCGGCAATGCTGTAACCGTTTTCTCTACCCCAAATATCGTATCCTTGTTTTCCAAATACAAAGCTACTCATTGCAAGGTTATTGCCATTCATTCCCAAAATTCGGGACTCCTGGTTAGACCCTGGCAAGAGGGTTCCATCGTCAATGGTATAGGTGCCCGAAACATTACGAACTGTCATGAGCAACCTCGCACCGAAGCTTACAACTGGATTTACCTTTTTCTTTTCTCTTTCCTTTTTCTTCTTATTGCGTTCGAATTGCTTCAATACTCTTTCCCATTGCCTTTTTTCTTTTTTGGTCATTTCTTCCACCGGTTTTGGAGGCTTAGGCGGTTGTTCTTCGGCTTTATTATTCCCTGGATTGTTATTGTTTCGATTGAGTCCCTCATTGTTTCTGCCACCGACTGCACCGCGGTTATTACGACCATCAGCCAGGATTTTTTTAAACAGGGGTACTTTGTTGTACAACGTCACAAAATTAGCTTGTGAAGTTAGGTTCAAACTACGGTTGTTTTGGATTACATTCCCAAAATCGGTTTGTGCAAGGGGTGCCCTTTGCCAATTAAAGGTTCCGTTATATTTAGTATTTAGGGTCAACCAATCGGTAAGTGGGAATTTATCTAGGGGCAGGGTATAACTCAAGTTATAGCTGTGATTATAGTCCATGGTTTTTCCAAAGGTCGCCATTTGCGATCGGATGGTATCTCTAAATTCTTGGTAGGAAAGTGGGTCCAACTTTCTATCCACACGGTTATTCCCTTCCACGAAAATTGCGCGGTTCGTTGCTTGAAACGATGCTTTTAAGTTTTTGGTGAGGTCGTATCCGATGTTATAGTTTCGATTCCAATCAAATTTCTTCAAAAACACCGGGGTAAATTGATAATTCGGAACGAGGTTGTTTCGAACCTGTCGTTCGTTGTACATCCGAAGAAAATCATTGGTGAAGGTAATGTTCTTAGGCATTAGATAGAAATTCATATCCCTGATTAAGGCCAACCATTTGGTGTTTTGTAGGGCTTTCGCTTTTTTAAACGGTTCGATTACTTTACCGGTAAAAGTGTAATTATAATTTAGCGACCCCGTGTAGTTTTTGGTTCGATCATAATTCGTATTAAAATCACGCTTTAAATTCTCGGAAAAGGCATAATTGGCGGACCAGTTTGAAATTCTCCAGAAAGACGGTTTGGCACCGGCTTTCGCCTCCTTTCTGACATTCGTAAAATTAAAAGAGCGACGCTCATTGAAGTCCTGCCCTAATTTAGCCCGTTCCTTTCGGGTAGCCAGGTCATAATCCGATAACTTGATGTCCGGATTGAAAGGATCGTATTCCGGATTAATGACATTGAGGGAGTATCCATAGAAAAACGGCAAGGATACTTTCACTTGTTTACCAAAAAACTGACCCAACTGAACCGTTGAATTCATGTCTAAGCCATATTTTTGATTTCGCTGACGGTCTTGAACACGGCTTTCCACCGATCCCCAGTTGATTCCAGAATAATTTCCTGAGGCGGAAACGGTGGCGAAATCAGCCAGTTGAAGCTGGGCTTGTCCTACCGCGGCACCTCCACCATCGCTAACGAAGTCCGTAAGGCGTAGTTCATTTACCCAAACATTGACGCATTCGGGCTGTCCATCATCGGGCCAGTTATTGTCAGGGTCGGACTGTAAGGGATTTCTAACGCCAATCATTATCGTCTTGATGGCCTGCAAGTTGGGTGAACCTTTAACTTTTATTCTTCTTTCGGAATTTGACGGGTCTGTTTTTTCGTATTCGAACATCGTGGAAACCCCAGAGACTCCTTGCTCCACTTTATTGTTTCTTTCCTTTTTAAGGTTCAGTAAATCGTCAAAAACAATTTCAATGTTATTCAATGCAGGCCAAATATCCTCAGGAAGGGTTGCGCCCCATTGCGTTTTGTATAAGGGCAGTTCATACTCGTAATAATTCTCAACGAAATCGGTACCTAAGCGTATGAAAAGTGAAACTTCTTTATCGTTGAATGGAATCAAAGGATTCACTTCTTCAGCATGGGCAAAAAGTTTAAGTTTCTTGTAGGTTCTAACATCGAATACGACATTTTTATAGGCCGCCCTTGCATCACCATCCTGTAAATTACATACATCAAGAACTAAGGATTGTTCGTTCATTTGGCGCTGGTACGTCTGTGATGGGTCAATTTCTCTAATAATTCCAGGAGGTACCTCGTACTTAACGGGAGTCCGTTGGTCGTTTTCTTCTACGTTTACGGCCGAAATGTTAAATGCGGTCAAATTTGGATCGGGTTGAACGCTAATTCCAGGTTGGGTTAGGTCTAATAAATAAGGCCTCCATTCCCCGCGCATAAATTCCATTTTTGCAAATCGAATTTGCGTTTGCTCGTCAAAATTTTTCATGAACAACCGCATAAAACGTATGGAACGGAAATCTTGAATACCGTTTACTTTTTTCTCATAAGAGACTAAGGGAATTCGAACTTGGTACCACTTCTCGGTTTTATTGCCATTTTGATAAAGCTGTACGTTGGTGATAAAGTTTTTACCAACAACCATATCTGCTGGGCGCAAGCTCATTCGGTACTGAAAATATGCTTCTGACTCTGATAGGTTATTGTCTTGGTTGATGTCCTCCAAATCGGGCATATTGGTCGCTTGGGTTGGATAGCCAGCGCCATTTGCGGTATCCGACATATTTGTCGTAGGAGCATTACCCTCCATCCCATTATAGCGCTTGTAGCGCTCCAATATGTTCGCCTGAAGGTTATCAAAATTATCGTCCAAGTAATAATTGTAATCATCATTTGAAGGATCTTGAATCATTTTCGCTTTAGCGAGGGCCGTGAACGAAGGGTTGTTTTGAACCCAATTGAAATAATTCGAGTAAGCTGTTTTTTCTGCCTCGCTGTTCCAACCGTCTAGTCCGATGTCTTGATTCAAACGGGCTTCGGGATCGGTATCAAAGGCATTCACCACTACTTGATCACTGGAAACTCTGGCCCAAAGGGTGGTATCTACGTTGTCGGTAATGCTTGTTACCAAGGGAGGAAGTCCATTTTCAAACTCTTTTCTTGAGTCTGGCAGCACGTCCTCGGAGATGTTTCCAAGGTTAAAATATAAATCACCCCCTGACATGGTGGTAGCGGGATTCTGGTTTTCGGCGTCGTCATTGAAGGGATCTAAGATCCAAAACTGAATGAACTGTACGTTGGCCAATTCAAAATCATTGGTGGCTAATCCTCGCATGATTCCACCCCATCGGTTTTCAGGATTCGTAAAATAACCCGCTGTATCTACGGTATTGGTGGTATCATAATTATACATGCCACGCTCCTTTGGATAGTAGCACACATCAAAAACCGTAATGTTGGGAATGGAGCCGTATTGAAGCTGCTGGTTAGGAAAAATATCGGTGAAGTTAACCAACCTCATGCGGCTATCTGCAAGCATCGTCGCATCTTGTTTGATATGAAGGGGTGTAAGGTTGTTGCTTTGATAAAAAAGTGGGTCAATCGTATACCAAGCCATTTTGGCTCTTTTAAAACCAGAGGATAAGGTTTGGGATGCTGCTTCGGGGAATAAATCCGGTTGTCCTTGAGGGATAGAGGCTAGACGCCAAGCAGAGGCCGATTTCAAATCGATAGTGCTTTGCGACGCTTCGAAATCATCAACGTACGAGGTCCCTGATTTATCGATCACCTTGGGTTGTCCAGGAATTAGGTAAGCCGCCTCACCGGTTACGGATAAGGTAGACATTTGGTTGGTCGAAATAACGGGAAGTAAGTCAATCAATTTGGTTAGGATGGGAACGTTTGTTCTCACGCTAAAATCTAACCCGACAATGTTGTTTTTAAACGGCTCACTTCCAAAGTCAACCTTTGGGGTAACAGGACGTTCTGTCATTCGCACCCAGGTTGCACCGAATTTCATTCGATCGCTCAAACGGTATTGGTAATGTCCCCCCATCAGCGATCTGGCTTGAAATCCAAAGACTGAGTTGCTTTCAATGGAAATTTTTATTGGGGTATTCGATTCTAAGATTCCTGTGTTTAATATTTTAACCCTTCCTAAATTGTAATCTACCGTAAAATCCGTTCCTTCCGTTAATTTTATTCCACCGGCGGTCACCGTAACTGCTCCTTGTGGAACATTCAGGGCATTCAAAGGAATATCAGAACTAACGGAGGATTGGTATTCACCCTTAAATAAGAATCGGTTTTTACTCGGAATTTGTTGGGCAGCTGTTTTAGTGGAATCATACAACTCATAGTATGCAATATTATCGATGGTTGCTTGAGGCACTCCTATCGATTGCAATTTATACGCCAACGTTTTTCCAAAAGGCTCTACCGTAGAAAAGAAAATTCTTCCATTTTTTCGGTTTATGGTCCCTCCGTTTTCGATTTTAGAACCCGTTACTACAAATGGAACATAATCAAAAACACCATCCGAGAAAGGCTGATTGTTTTGGTTTAAACGATCCATTTCAAGTAGGGTAACCAATTGTTTGTCGTCTAATCCTGCCATTGGGAATACGGGAAGGGGAACGCTGGTAGAGGGGTTGTTGTAAAACACATCCACTTTAAACCCTTGTTGATCGACTTGGTATGCTCCAATAGAGTATACATTCTTCATCATCAAATCCCAAATTTTATTTTGAGGGCTGGTGATGGTTGGTTTCAATAGTTTTAATATCAACGCTTGTTGGCCACTTGCCCCATCCGTCGAAAATTCACCCACTTGATAGGTTTGTCCTCGGTAGGTGTATTCATAGGCCACGGCTAAAACCTCATCGTTGTTAAGGGGGTTATTCAAGGAAACATATCCCAATAGGGCATTATAAGAAAACTCTTGGTCGGTTAATTTTCGAGCGTTTTCTACCTTTTCGTAATCTTTTGCCTGTTGAAAAGGACCCGGTGCTGTAACTTGATTGTTTAGGGTTGGTACGGCTGTGGAAAAACTGCGTATTTGGGGTTGGGTTGAAGCCCATTGATAAAGATTGTTCGCCTCGTTTGATGGCTCAACGCCTGTGGTGAAACCGCCAGGATTACCTTGACAGTTTTGTTGCTGCCCCTCACCTAAATCCGAAAAAGCCAAAATATTTCTTGTATTTTCCGTAACGTTAGAACGGTTGGTTACCCACACCTCTATCCGAGTAATGTAGCGAGTGGCGTTTACCATGGGAAGGCTAGCCATCGCGGAATCATAATTCTGATGATAAAACAGGTTCAGGAAATAGTGTCGATTGGCCTCGTAATTGTCCGCGGTTAGTTCAAATTTTTGAACCTGTGATTTTCCTGTAATATTAATCTCTTGACGTTTACCTTTGGATTGTGCGAGAATTAAGTCAAACGTTGAACGTCCAAATTTCAATTGGGTCTTAGCCCCAAACAAGGTTTGTGAACCCTGAATTAAGGATGTCGGTAAATCTAAGTTCACCATACCAAGGGCTACCTTCTGAATAATTTGATCCTCGTCTCCTGTATGTTCTAATTTGGATATGTTCTCAAAGTCAAAAGCAGCTTGCGTGTTATATTTGGCGTTAATTTTCAAGCGGGTACCGATTTGACCGGTAATATCCATGTTGATATTTTGTTGGAAATCGAAACGCGTAATTCTCCGCTGGCGCATCGGTAAGATAGGGTTGTCGTAGCGCGAATGGTTTACACCAAGCTGAACTTCCACATTTCCTTGCGGACGAATGGTAATGTCTCCAGAACCAAAAATGCTTTCAAAAACCTTTCCACCCACTTTAATAGGCAATTCAAAGGATCTGCCAACTACAGACTCCTCTTCAATTTGCTGCTCCCAATTTTGGTCTTGAAACTGTTTGTTTTTATAATTGAGGTAATCTTCCAACGACATGGAAGTAGGATTTCTAAAGAACAAACCATTCCCCATGGTTTGCTTGAATACATATTGACCTGTTACGGGGTCGTATTCAATGGTTTGTTGCATGTTCGTTGGATCACCCAAATCAAAGGACTGGGTTTGATTATTGAAGGTGTTATAGGTCGGAGAAATTGGAAAAGGCAGCGTTGGGTTTTGGGCGAAACCTACGAGGGGAAGGAGAAGGACTAGAAAGACCAATAGCCGATACCTAGAAACAGTATTTCCAATCCTTTCTTTCACTATAAAATTTTTAATGCCTCTTTAATTAAAGACTCCACAGGTTGATCTCCGGAATCGACGCGTTCAAGGGCTTTTTCGGCTGCTTTTTTATCAAAGCCGAGCGAAATCAGCGCCGTTAACGCATCAAAGCGGTTTGTATTGTGTGGAGTGAAAATATTTTGAGCTTGCTCCGATAGTTTAACAACTTTGCCTTTCAAATCAATAATTACCCGTTGAGCAGTTTTTGCACCAATGCCTTTAATTTTTTGGATGGTAACAACATCTTCCGTTTGAATTGCTTTTGCGATATCTTCTGGTCCAAGGGAAGAAAGCATTAACATTGCTGTATTCGGACCGATACCCGAAACGCCAATAAGATGATTAAACATCTCCCTTTCCTCTTTCGAATGAAACCCATACAGGAGATGGGCGTCCTCACGAACAATCAAGCGGGTATAAATTCGAACGGCCTCTGAATCCCCTAAGGAAGTAAAAGTATTCAGTGAAATTTTGATTTCATATCCCACACCATGGCAATCCAATAGGATTTCTGTTGGGTATTTTTCAATTAATCGACCTTGGAGTTGACCTATCATTGTTATTTGTTTTGGGCGTCAATGACGGCTACTTTAACCATGTTAATTATTTCCCTAACTGAGGCTCCAAGTTGAACCACATGAATGGATTTCTTAAGGCCAATAAGGACGGGTCCGATGGCATCGCTATCGGTCATTTGTTGCAAGAGTTTGTAAGCAATATTTCCTGAAGAGAGATTGGGAAATATTAAGGTATTCACCTCGCTACCCACCAAGCGCGAAAAAGGAAATTTTTCCAAAAGCAAATCCGAATTAAGCGCAAAATTTGCTTGGATTTCTCCGTCCACATGCAGGGTAGGGTGATTCTCGTGTAAATAGGCTACAGCTTGCGCCATTTTCTCAGAATCGGGACCCGGCGAGGATCCAAAATTGGAATAACTGAGTAAGGCTATTTTGGGCTGAACTTTCAGTCGGGTAATGGTTTTGGCAACGTTCAGGGTGATTTCTGCAATTTGTTCTGCCGTTGGATTCAGGTTTACGGTGGTGTCGGCTAAAAAGAGGGGGCCTCTTTTGGTATTCAAAATATACATTCCTGCTGCCGTTTTTACCTCCTTATCCAAACCAATAATTTGTAAAAGAGGACGTACATTGGAACGATAAGAGCGCGTAAGACCCGTCACCATAGCATCAGCATGCCCCATATTCACCATCATGGCTCCGAAATGGTTACGCTCCCTCATGAGTTTTTCAGCTTCAAACTCCATCATTCCTTTCCGCTTGCGTTGCTCAAAGAAAACGGCGCCAAATTGCTTTCTTCTCTCTGCCTCAGCTTCTTCCTTCGGGTCAATAATCGTTACTTCAGGAAGCTCAATGTTATACTCATTCATGAGATCGAGTATAATTTGACGATCCCCTAATAAAATCGGGAAGGCCACCCCTTCTTCATAAGATACTTGTGCAGCTTTAAGAATTTTGACGTTATCGGCTTCGGCGAAGACCACTTTTTTAGGGCTGCTTTGTGCTTTAGACGTAATGTTTCGAAGCAGTTCGTTATCTAACCCCAACCTTGCCTTTAGTTCTTGAACGTATTGGTTCCAGTCTTTGATTGGCACCCGTGCGACCCCTGATTCCATGGCCGCTTTAGCCACGGCGGGTGCGACCGAATAAATTAACCGAGGATCTAAGGGTTTGGGAATAATTTGATCCCTACCGAAAGAAATATTTTTTTCTCCGTACGCCTCAATCACTTCCTCCGGAATGGTTTCCTTAGCCAGCGATGCAATGGCTTTAACGGCGGCTAGTTTCATTGCTTCGTTGATGGATGTGGCGCGAACATCCAAGGCCCCTCGAAATATGAAAGGGAAACCTAGGACATTGTTGACTTGGTTCGGATGATCGGATCGCCCAGTGGCCATTATAATATCCTTTCGAACGGAGGTGGCCTCTTTGTATGAAATTTCTGGGTCAGGGTTTGCTAAGGCAAAAACTATGGGATCTTTTGCCATTTTTTTAATCATTTCCTTTGAAACCAGACCTCCACGCGACAAACCTAAAAACACATCGGCCCCTTTAAAGGCCTCCTCAAAAGTGCATTCTTTCTTGTGCACCGCAAAATAGGTTTTCATTTCATCTAAATCAGAGCGAAATGCACCTAATAAACCTTTTGAATCGAACATGAATATATTAGAGACCTTAGCCCCTAGCGCTACGTACAAACGTGCGCAAGACATTGCGGAGGCACCGGCTCCTGAAATCACAATTTTCACCCGATCAATCTTCTTTTTAGCCAATTCTAGCGCATTTAAAAGGGCTGCTGAAGAAATAATGGCGGTTCCGTGCTGATCATCGTGCATGATTGGGATATCCAACTCTTCTTTCAGTCTTCGTTCAATTTCAAAAGCCTCGGGAGCCTTGATATCTTCTAAATTTATTCCACCAAAGGTGGGAGCGATGGCTTTCACCGTTTGGATAAACAATTCTGGGTCCTTGGCATCGATTTCAATATCAAAAACATCGATATCCGCAAAAATTTTAAAGAGCAATCCTTTCCCTTCCATTACGGGTTTTGACGCCTCGGGACCAATATCGCCCAAACCAAGTACAGCAGTACCGTTAGAAATGACGGCAACTAAATTAGATTTACTAGTATACTTATAGACATCGTCCTTATTCTCTGCAATTTTCAAACACGGTTCTGCTACACCGGGAGAATAGGCCAAAGACAAATCCCTCTGGGAGGAATAGGGTTTGGTTGGAATGACCTCAATTTTTCCGGGTCTGCCCATTGCGTGGTAATCCAGCGCATCCTGCTTTCTAATTTTTGCCATTCATTTTTTTATAAACCCAGTAAAACCTCAGCTGGATCCTTGGAACCAAACAGCATCTTTTCTGGGGATTCAATCATCTCTTTAACTTTAACCAAAAAACCAACGGACTCTTTCCCATCAATAATTCGATGGTCGTAAGAGAGCGCGACATACATAATTGGTCTAATTTCAACCTTTCCATTAACCGCTACGGGACGCTCCACAATATTGTGCATACCTAGAATGGCAGATTGTGGGGGGTTGATGATTGGCGTGGATAACATGGAGCCAAATACCCCGCCATTAGTTATGGTAAAGGTTCCGCCTGTCATGTCTTCTGGCGTTATTTTACCGTCTCGTGCCTTTACAGCCAAGCGTTTAATTTCTTTTTCAATGGTTGCTAGGGACATTTGTTCGGCATTTCTCAGAACAGGAACCATGAGCCCCTTGGGAGAAGATACGGCAATGCCAATGTCAGCGTAATCAAAATACACCATATCGTTGCCATCTATCTGACCATTAACCGCAGGGAATAAGGCCAATGCCTCCGTAACGGCCTTTGTGAAAAAGGACATAAAACCTAGGTTCACGTCGTGATGTTTTGCAAAGCGGTCTTTGTATTTTGCCCTCAAATCCATGATGGGTTTCATATCAATTTCGTTGAAGGTGGTTAACATGGCCGTCTGGTTTTTCACGGAAACGAGGCGCTCGGCTATTTTCCTTCTCAACATGGACATTTTTTCTTTTCGCACCACTCGCTCACCTGACCAACTTGAATTTTGATCGTTTGAAAAACCCGCCGACAAAGCCATCAAAACATCGTTTTTGGTAATGCGACCCTCTTTGCCGGTAGCCGTAATGGATTTCGACGTAAGGTTATTTTCAGCCATTATTTTAGCTGCTGCCGGGGAGGGAGTCCCATGGGCATAGGTGGCCACCGGATCGGGATTTGGGGCAGAAGTCGCGCTTTTGGTTTGCGTTGTTGTTTCGGGGGCAGTAACGGCCGCCTCTTTTTTCTTTGGAGGGCTAGCCGATGTATCGATTAGGCAAACCACCTGACCGACCTTTACGGTATCTCCTTCTTTCGCTTTCAAGGTTATAACACCGCTCTCTTCTGCTGGCAGTTCGAGGGTTGCTTTATCTGAATCCACTTCCGCAATGGGTTGATCCTTTTCCACAAAATCACCATCCGAAACCAGCCACTGCGCAATTTCAACCTCAGATATCGATTCGCCGGGAGACGGTACTTTCATTTCTAATTTTGCCATACTTTACTTATTTATGAGCCATTATTTTCCCATAGGCAAACAAGGACTCCATTAACGATTTCAACCGTTTCTCATGAAGCTTTTTCGACCCTTCTGCCGTGGCGGCACTAGCACCGCGTGTTATTCCAATGATATTTAATGCGCGCAACTGCATGGCCATGTAAGTCCATGCTCCCATGTTTGCTGGTTCTTCTTGCGCCCAGAGGATGTTTTTTGGTTGATATTTCTTCAAAAGGAGTTTAATCTGATTTTCAGGTAGTGGGTATAATTGTTCAATCCGAATGAAAGCCATGTTTGAGACCTCTAGTTCCCTCGCCTTACTTTTCATTTCGTAATAAAATTTACCAGAACACAGGACTACGGTATCAATGGATTTAGGATTTGCTTCTGTATCGTCTAAAACTTCCTGAAACCCTCCTTTGGCCATATCATCCAGTGAAGAAGTAGCTTCTGGATATCGCAGCAACATTTTAGGAGAAAAAACAACCAAGGGTTTACGAAAATCGCGCTTGACTTGTCTACGTAATAAGTGAAAGTGATTAGCAGGGGTTGAGGTATTAACAATCTGCATGTTTAAGTCTGCGCATTGTTGTAAAAACCGCTCCAATCTTGCACTTGAATGTTCGGCCCCTTGCCCTTCATATCCATGTGGCAGGAGCATTACTAACCCTGACTGTGTAGCCCATTTATCCTCACCTGCAGAAATGAATTGGTCCACCATGATTTGAGCCCCGTTGAAAAAATCTCCAAATTGGGCTTCCCAAATCGTAAGGCCGTTCGGATGCGCTAAAGAATAACCGTACTCGAAACCAAGGACACCATATTCGGATAACAATGAATTATAAATGACGCTTTTTGCCTGATCCTTCGCTAGCGCGTTTAAGGGTTCATACTCCTCTTCGGTATCTTCTGTTTTGACCACAGCATGTCTGTGGGAAAAAGTTCCACGTTCTACATCTTGCCCAGAAATTCTGACTGCATGACCTTCCACCAAAAGGCTGGCATAGGCCAACATTTCTGCCGTACCCCAATCCAACTTATCCTGTTGAATGGCATCAATACGGTCCTCAAAAATTTTAGAAATTTTGCGAAAGTATTTTTTGTCTTTGGGTAAGGTAGACATATGAATTCCCAGGGATTTGAGCTTCTTTTTATCCACTCCCGTGTTTGGCGAATGTTCAAAGTCCTCCGAAGTTGCATGCCGGAATCCATTCCATGTCGCACTCAAAAAATCATAGACTTGGGCTTTTTCAGATAGCCTAGACGCATCGTATTCTGCCTCTAAAAATGCAAGGTATTGCTCCTCATATATCTTTCCCTCTTCAGAGGATAGAACCCCTTCAGACTCCAATTGATTTTGATAAATCACCTTGGGATTCGGATGCCTTAGAATGGCATCATACAGTTTGGGCTGGGTGAATTTAGGTTCGTCCCCCTCGTTGTGCCCATATTTTCGATAACACAATAAATCGATAAATATATCGCGCTTAAAGGTTTGGCGGTAGGCAATAGCTATTTCCATGGTTTGTACCACGGCTTCAACGTCGTCCCCGTTGACATGAAAAACAGGACAGAGCGTTGTTTTTGCAACGTCTGTGCAATAGGTCGAAGACCTTCCATCGAGGTAGTTGGTGGTGAATCCTACTTGGTTATTCACTACAATGTGAATGGTGCCCCCAACTTTGTATCCATCCAATTGAGCCATTTGAATGGTTTCATACACAATCCCTTGTCCAGCAATGGCAGCATCTCCGTGAATCAACACGGGACACACCTTGTTTTCTTCTAAAAGCTCATGGTCGATTTTTGCCCTAGCTATACCCTCTACCACCGTATTTACCGCTTCTAAATGGGAGGGATTAGGGGATAATGTCAACCCAATCTCTTGCCCATTTTCCAACACAATTTTCGAAGTGAATCCCTGATGGTATTTTACATCGCCATCAAAATACGTATCGAATTCAAATTCTTTCCCTTCGAATTCAGAGAAGATATCGCGCGGTAATTTTTGGAATATGTTTGCCAGGGTATTCAGGCGCCCTCGATGCGCCATACCCATTACGAAGTAGGAAATACCATGTTCCGAACCCTTTGAAATTAGGGTGTCTAGTGCAGGAATAAGCGCTTCCCCACCTTCTACAGAAAATCGTTTTTGACCAACAAATTTTTTACCCAGAAAGGATTCAAATGCGACAGCTTGGCTTAGTTTGTTAAAAATCTGACGCTTTCGGGCTGCATCAATTTGCGGTCGGTTCACTAACTCGATACGGTCTTTCAACCAAGCAATTCGGTCCGGATCGCGCATATAGACGTATTCAATTCCAATGGATTGGCAATAGGTTTGCTCGAGGTGATGAATAATTTCACTCAATGAAACGGGACCTAGGCCAACTTCTTGTCCCGCTTGAAAGACGGTCGTTAAATCCGAAGGTTCCAGGCCGAAATTAGACAAATCCAATGTTGGGGTATATTTTCGTCTTTCTCGTACCGGATTGGTTTTTGTAAAAAGATGACCTCTGGTTCGGTAGGCATTGATAAGGTTTAAAACCTTAACTTCTTTGTGAAAGTTCTCTGGGATTTTTCCTTCTACATCATAATGCGTTTGGGCAAAATCGAAGCCCTCAAAGAACTTTTGCCAACTTAAATCAACGTTATTAGGGTCGGATTTGTAAGCCGCATACAATTGTTCTATCGCACTCACATCAGCATTTCCCACGTATGTAATTCGGTCCATCTATATTCTGGATTTTAACAATCCACAAAGATAGTAAAATACAAGGGGAAAATGCCAAAAAACCGCTCATTTTCCTCGGTTTATTTTTGGCGCAATTTACCCAATACTACCACAAGCCAAAGCACTGAGAAGACCATTAACACACCCCCCAATGGGGTGATTGGTCCAAGAAACACCGCATTTAATCCAAGAGCATGACATGCCACGATCCCGTACAGTGACCCGGAAAACAAGAACCATCCGAGAAAGAAAAAAGCGGGAACCAACGGTTTATTTAAGGTTTCTGAGGACTCGACCCAGGAATAACCCATTAAGAAGAACGCCGCATAGAATTGATAGCGTACGGCCACCTCAAAAACGGCTAAATCGCTTGAATTTACTAATAATTTTAACCCATGCGCACCAAAGGCGCCAAGCAGTATTGCAAGCGCGAAAAGGATGAGCGATGTAAATAGCCAGTTTTTGTTCATACCTTTGTTTTTTCAAAGGTAGTAAATGAAAAATATAACCATTAAAAGTTGGGTCTTTGTTTTCTTGACGGTGGGGGTTTTCATTGCATCTGCTTGCTCAAGCAAAGGTGACCGTGGAAATAATGGGAAACCGCAAGAAGGGGACGCTTATTTTCAATTCAAGCGCGTAGACCTTTCTCCTTTTGGGCTCTCAGCCACGATCATGATTCCCGATGAAACGGCAAAAATCGGGGCTGCTTATCAGGTAAATGTTGATAATATCGATGATTTCAAATGGCGTGTTTCCGCTGGACCACATTTCGAGTTATACCTCGAAGATTGGGGAGAGAATCAGGAAAAATTGGAGCGGTTCCGAGAAAGTCTAAAGGAAGATGAAATTTTCACAAGAACCATTCTCACGGATGAAAAGAACTGTGTGCTCTACAAACAAGAACTCAAGAAGAACGTTCAAAACGAAACACAAAAACATGAATCGTTTCATGTCTTTGGTTTTATTAAGATAGGCAATATACATTACGAGATTCGGAATAAAACGGAGGGTGATTCTCAAAAAACAGCCCAACTTATGATGAAATCAATACATTCTTTTAAGCAAAAATAGGCGGATGAACACACGGGAAGAAGTTTTAGAAATTTTATCAAAAATTCCAGATCCAGAGGCTAAGACGGATATTGTTAGTGCCAATTTAGTTTCTTCACTGACCATCGAAAAAGACCTTATTACTGTTGAGATTTCGAGTACGAATCCAGCACTACATGCGCGAAAAAGAATGGAGGAAGCGGTCGTGTTTAGGCTCCAAAGTGAATTGCGGCTGAAAACAGAAGTTCATTGCATTGTACGGGCAATGAAAGGAGAAGAACGGAACGCAAGACGGTCTGTCTTACCCGATGTAAAACACATCATCGCTATTGCTTCAGGGAAAGGAGGCGTTGGAAAATCTACCTTAACGGCTAATTTAGCGGTGGGGCTCGCCGCAGAAGGGTATACGGTGGGGTTGATTGATGCCGATATTTATGGACCTTCAATGCCTACCATGTTTGATGTTCAAGGCCAACGTCCTCACCTCACTTCCGTTGGTGAGAAGTCGCTAATTGAGCCCATCTCGAACCATGGAGTAAAACTGCTGTCCATCGGTTTTTTCACAGACCAAGATAACGCGGTCGTTTGGCGTGGCCCCATGGCTTCCAAAGCCCTAACGCAAATGATTACGGAAGGAAATTGGGGCGTGCTCGATTTTTTATTAATAGACTTACCTCCCGGTACTGGGGACATCCATTTATCCCTTGCACAAACCTTACCGTTGGATGGGGTTGTTATCGTTTCAACCCCGCAAGAGGTAGCCCTTGCAGATGCAAGAAGAGGAATTAATATGTTCAGTATTGAAGGGTTAAATGTCCCAATTGTTGGAATTGTTGAAAACATGGCTTGGTTTACTCCGGCCGAACTTCCCGAAAACCGCTACTACCTCTTCGGAAGGGATGGAGCAAAAAACCTAGCGCATGGGCTAAATATTCCCTTTCTCGGGGCCATACCCTTGGTTCAGAGCATCCGAGAGGCTGGAGATGTTGGTAGGCCCGCAGTTCTTCAAAAAGCGTCCCCGATCGGGATAGCTTTCACTGATTTAGTTCGTACCTTTGTAAAGGAACTTGCCTCTATAAAAAACAAGAAGTAACCGCATGGAAAATCTAATGCTTCAAGTGAATTTAGCCATTGATATAATCCGACCATTCTTGCACGATGACGGCGGTGATGTTGAACTCGTAGAGATTACCGAAGACTGCATTGCCAAAGTCCGTCTCATTGGATCTTGCAAAGATTGTGCAATGAAACAGTCGACGTTAAAAGGAGGCATTGAAGAAACCATTAAAAAGGCGGTCCCATCCATCACGGCAGTAGTCGCCATTGAAGACTAATTCACCATACACTTGACCCTTTGGTCCTTACAACTAACCCAATAAATGCCGGAAGCAAAATCACCTTGGTATTCCTGGTTTGGTGCAAGTATAATGCAGGTTCCTCTACCAGAAAGATCAACAATCTCTGCGGTAAGCGTGGTATTGCTGATGTTTTTGAAGGAAATGCTATGGTTAGGGTTTGCGCCAAACGAAAGGTACTGCACTTTTTCGATTAGCGTTGATTGAAGGGTGTTTAAGGCCCATTGAACGGCAGCATACGCATTTATTCGCCCATAGCCCGCTTCAAAGTCCCATGTGCCTAGCGGGGCCAAACTATCGTAGGAATAGGTGACTTTTTCAGCGGTCCAACTTAATATTTGTCTAATTTGTTCTTTGGTCAAATTCGGGTTTGCCTCCAAAAGAAGAGCTGCAACCCCAGCGGCATTTGGACAGGCGGCACTTGTTCCGTTAAAGGATAAGGTAAGTGCATTAGTAGAATACCCGTAACTACCCAACATATCCGTTGTGGCAATTTTAACCCCTGGAGCTAGAAAATCCAAATGGTCACCGTAGGTGCTTCCCCAATTTTCTCCGGAACAATCGTTTGGGTTTTTACGCTGATCACACATGTCACTAGCCCCAACAGCAATGGTGGTCGGTAGATTGGCTGGCCAAAGCACATCATTTACATCGTCGTTTCCTGCAGAAAAGAACATGGCAACACCTAACCCATTCCTGCCCTGCAAATAGGCGCTATCTATTTCTTCGTTGATGAGTTGAGTATTTATTTGCAGTGCCTGAATGAATACATCGCTTAATCCGGCGGAGGTACTCATCAAATCGCAGTTAGCAATCCTCCACGCATAGGCTGCTCCATTTAATAACCCCAAAGTACTGGTAAAAGGCTGCACTCCGATATTCCCTGCATACTGCAGGTAATAAAAGATTCTAATGGGTATTACCCGTGCCTCAGGCGCTATGCCCGAAGTGCCAATGGAATTATCTTGCGCAGCAGAAACAATTCCAGCACAAGCGGTTCCGTGTCCATCGGAACTAAAATTAGGGGTGGGATAACCATGGGTATTGCTCAAACTATCCGCGTAAGCATCAAACCCAGGAAGAAGGTTCGGTAATAAATCAGGGTGCAAGGTATCAACCCCGGAGTCTAGGATGGCAACTTTTACGCCTTGGCCTTTGGCCAGATTCCAAGTAGGTGAAACCTGCATGTCGGCCCCAACAGTACCGTTATGATGGAGCGGTCCTCCTAGGTTTTCAATGGCCCATTGACGGTTATAATTTGGATCATTTGTATTTGTCTCTAGGGTAAAAACTTGGTTGTAGAAAACCGCTACACCCAAGCTACTTTCGAATGCTTCTTTTTCTTTTTTTAGGTCGTCAAAAGTGGAGGATTTAGAAGCGTAGATATAAAGGTTGGGAACGATGGGATGCGAAAGCAAGCCTTCGGGCAAAGGTGTTTCTTTTCTAAATACCCCCTTTTCGTCTTTTATTAACAAGATGTTGGTTTCAAAGCATAGGTGTTTCCCTAATTTTCTTACTTCGGTTTCATAGGTCCCTTGGAAAGCCCGGTCTTTATTCTCTCGTAGGGAAAAACCATGGGGTAATTGGGCCGTAAGCTCAAACGATAACGCGCAAAATAAGACGAAACAAAATTTATTCATGCTTAATAAAAATGTTTTTAGGTTCTGTAAAAAAGCGCAACGCCTCCCAACCTCCTTCGCGTCCTACACCGGAATCTTTCATTCCTCCAAACGGGGTTCTAAGATCTCTAACCAACCATGAATTAACCCAAACAATACCCATTTCTAAGCGATCAGCCATGCGATGTGCAACGTTTAAATCCTTCGTCCATACCGAAGCAGCTAGCCCGTATTTCGTATCGTTGGCCCAATCCAGAGCTTGTTCTTCTGAAGAAAAAGCCATTAGGCTAACTACGGGTCCAAAAATTTCCTCTTGGTTCGTACGGCAAGTATTAGGAAGTCCTTCAATCACAGTAGGTGCAAGGTAGTATCCATCCTGATAAGGTGCTTCCAAATGAACGCGGACACCCCCCGTTAAAATTCGCCCACCTTCTTCCTTCGCTAATTCAATATACCCCAGTATTTTATCCATATGCCCCTTTGATACTACGGCACCTATTTGGGCCTTTGGATCGGAAGGATAACTAACAATGGCGGATTCCACCCAACGGACAAAAGCAGTCTTAAAGGCATCATAGATTTTTTCATGAACCAAAATTCGAGAACCACATAGGCAAATTTGACCTTGATTGGAGAAGGAGGATCTAAAAACCTCTTTCACTGTTTGTTCAATGTCTACGTCTGGAAATATGAGCGTCGGGTTCTTTCCACCGAGTTCCAAACTCAATTTTTTAAACATTGGGGCTGCTATCCGAGCGATTTGTTCTCCTGTAGCCGTTCCTCCGGTAAAGGAAATGGCTTTAATGCTTGGGTGCGCAACTATGGCATTACCTATTTCTGGACCGGTGCCATGCAACACATTAAGTACCCCCGCAGGCAGACCAGCCTCAGTGGCAATTTGACCTAACAAAGATGCCGTATATGGGGTGATTTCACTTGGTTTGGCGATCACACAGTTTCCAGCGGCTAGCGCGGGCGCTATTTTCCAGGAAAATAAATATAAGGGTAAATTCCAAGGGGATATGCATCCTACGATGCCAATGGGTTTTCGGGTTGTGAAATTAATACCAATCCCTTCCATGTAGTGAGATTCAGAGGAAAAATGTTCAATTGCGGTAGCAAAAAAATGAAAATTCGACACTGCCCGAGGAATATCCACGTGTGCCGCCAACTTTTCAGGTTTACCATTATCCCGCGATTCTGCCACAACAAATTCATCCATGCGCGCTTCAATACCAGCAGCCAAACGCAGTAAAATCGCACTCCGTTCGTTCACCGACATTCCAGACCAAATGGGGAATGCTCGTTTCGCAGCCGCTACCGCTAACGATAAATCCTGATCTCCCGAGCGTGGGATTTTAGCATAAACTTGTCCTGTGGAAGGATTTACATTATCTAAATACTGCCCTGTAGCTGGCGCCAGGTACTTTCCATCGATAAAATTCTCAATAAATTCCATGCGGTTGAAATTACTAAAACTTCGGTTAATACTTGAACACTTTCCCTTTTTCACGCGCATCCATGCCTTCGCGCATCCATGCCGGTAAGGTGCCTTGATTTAGATAATAGTCAAAAAACTGACGCATTCTAATGCTTAAATCCATTTTATTAGGAAGGCGTGTTAAGTTGTGATCGTCGTCGTTGTAATTCAACATCCAACACGGTTTTCCCAACCTGCGAAGCCCGGTATATAATTCAATTCCTTGATACCATGGAACCGCCCCATCTCTGTCATTCGCCATGACAAGTAAAGGGGTATTAACTTTCGGAAGATGAAAAATTGGCGAGTTTTCCAGGTACAAGTCAGGACGGTCCCAAATGGTGGCGCCAATCCTACTTTGGGTAGATTCATATTGAAACTGACGGTTTAAACCACTACCCCAACGAATACCACCGTAAGCGGAGAACATATTGCTTACCGGAGCTCCAGCCATGGCAGCCCTATATCGGTTGGTCATGGTAATGAGTTGAGCGGTTTGGTATCCTCCCCAGCTTTGACCTTGCAAGCCCATGCGGGTAGAATCGATTGAATAATTTTTAAGCATATAGTCGGTTCCACTCATAATGCAATCATACGCCCCTTTGGCGGGATAGCCAGGTTTGTAGCGAATATCTGGGATAAATACCAAATACCCTGCGGATGCATACTCGGTTGGATTAATGGTGCTAGCGGTAGGTGCTGGGCTTCGGTAATTGTGTAAGTTATCTCCGTTCAATTCATAGTAATATACCAGGAGTGGGTATTTTTTCGCCGGGTTATAATTCTCCGGTTTGTATACAATTCCTTCTAAATCAAATCCCTGATAGCTTTTCCAACGGATTAATTCAGCGGTTGGCCAGAGGTACTCTGATTGTTGTGGATTAGCCCATGAAACTCGTTTGAATACGCTTACATTTCCACCAACTTCAACATCAGGAAACTGATCCACCCGCATGCGACGAAGCACATATACGGATGTATCTTTTGCTTTAGTAAAAGACAATACTTTGAAATCTCCCCGATCCACCATTTGAAGTAAAAATGAAGGCGTTGCCGTCCAAATAGATACTTTTTTTGTGGTGCGATTCCTCGCTTGAAAATAACCACTATTCCATGCTACATTGATTGAGTCTGAATTCCATTTAATCCATTCCCAATCTGTAGTTTTAGTATCGTCGAAGGTTAAACAACGATTCTTTTTCGTGCGTAGATCAAACTCATAGATATTATCTTGCGAAGCATAGTAATAGGCGTCACCATTCGCATTGAACCCATAGGTTGCTGCGGGACCTGGATCCATGGGTTGACCATTGAGGTCTTCTTCCAACAGTTCTTTCACTGAACAGCTCATACAATATTCGTTCATTCCTTGGTTAATGGCAACGAGATAATGGTTTTTCCTTTGAGAATCAAAATACGTAAAAGAATGCCCATCGTTGGACAAATGTCCATCATACGCCAGTGCTTTTTTAAGCAACAATCGTTCACCCGTTCTGAAATCCAAACGATACACATCGCCTAAGCTTGGGGTTTTCCACTGGGCTTGAATGGCGTAAGGTCGATCATCGAATACCAAGGTGAAATTACTCTGTCGATGAACGTTGAAAACACCTCTTAAGGAATCCGGGCACCACGTTTTAAGGGTATAATCGCGCAGATCCAAAGCCATAATTTCGCCCGATTTATCGCCTTCCTTTATTTCAAGCAATTGCTGGGGCTGTAGCTTCAAATCGCTCGGTGACCATAGGTCCAAGCGAACCTTTTCTGATTCCAACAAGGTGTCTTTCTGAAAAACAACTCGGTCGCTCAAGGTAAATTTCACATACGGTAAATAATCAAAAAATGTAGGCGGTACCTTATCATTGATTCCTTTAAACCCAAAGGTTTTTGTGGTGGCTGAATCGCCGAAGACTATTAACGAATCGTTGAGTAAAGCGTAAACGCCCAATTCAAATTGTTTCACTTTATTGGTGTCCGAAGAATAGAGAAATGAAAGGTACGTACCCTCTTTATTCCATTGAAGGTTTTTAATGCTGAAGTGCTTATTACCAACCTTGATGGGTAAGAGTGCTTCCGGTGTGATAACCCAAAGCGTTGAGGTGTCTCGTTTTCCCTTTTCTTGGGTAACGTAGGCCAAGTTCCCTTGTTTTGACAACAAGAAATCAGTTGTATTATTCACTCGAAATAAGGAATTATCCCTGTTTTCCAAAACCAAGGTGGTCCCGTCTGATTTGATTTCCGTGACTGGCTCGATAGGTTTATCTTTCTTTTTAAACCAACATTTCTTTGGGGATTTTACCGTTGAGGATTGAGTTTTATCGTTTTGTTCTTTTAAATACGCAAAATAATCGGCTGATTCAGCCACTTGAAATCGTTTAACCTGAGCTTCTTTACGTAGTGTATCCTTGATCGAATTATAAACGACCATGGTATCTTTTGGCCATTTCTTTTTATCTACTTTATTTAATTCGCAGGACCGTAAGGTATCAAAGCCCGCTGTTCGGCGCCAAGCCATTAAGGATCCGGATTCTGTCATTTGAAGGTCCTTAGCACAGTACATAGAGTCTTGATGGCTAGTTACCGTATTATGCCAATGCAGGTAGCCATCGCCTTGAAGCGGGAGGACTTCAAAGGTAAGCCAGGTTCCTTGACTAGAAAGTTTTACCTTATCGATTCGATTCCAATGATAATAGGCATGATGGTCAATGATTTTTCCTTGGCCAAAGCATGCATTATATCCCAATATCATGGCGAAAAGGAGCACGTTTTTAACTGAATTCATTGGGTTTTGTTTTGGGAGGTTAAATATACGCCTACAAAAACGATTAGCATAAAAAACAGGGTCGGTTGGTTTATTGCATGCGTGTAATCGGCTGACCAACCAATACGGTAAAAAAGGTAGGAGAATGCAATAACAAAAATGGGTTGTACATAGATGAAGACAGCAGCGACCGTAGAGGAAAGGTATTTCAAACCCATTACGGTGAGCAAATAGGTAAGGAACGTTACTCCAACCACAACAAAGACTATTTTTAACCAGATAGCAGTTGGAATGGCGTTCAAGGATAAATGGGGTAAGTCCGAATATAACGGGGGAAACAATACCATAAATAAAGCGCCAAAGGTAAAGACCCAAGTAATAACATGTAAAGGATTATACTTCTGCATTAGAGGTTTGACCGCTATAAGGTATACCCCATAGCTCAAGGAGTTTCCCATTAACCACCAATCGCCCATTTTCGCTTCCACAGTTTTCGAACCATAGGTTGTTAAGGCGATCGCCCCCAGGGACCCAATAAAAATACCGATCCATTGCGTGGTATGCAGCCTTTCCTTTAACCAGAAAAAAGACATTACGGCTACCATGATGGGATTACTCGCCATAATAATTCCTGCATTCATAGGCGTCGAGGCATTGAGACCATGAAAAAATAATAATTGATTGATTGTAACTCCGAAAAGCCCACAAACCATTAAGCGGATTAAATCGACTCTTTCAAACCTTGAAATCCCTGTAAACAAGGATAAGATCCAAAACAAAACAACCGCGCCTAGGACTCGAAAAAGTATAAATACGGTGGGAGAGAGGTAGTACGGCATTACCCCCTTCGCCAAGACATGACTTGCCCCATAAATCAAATTTACAAGGATCAAGGCTAATGAAGCCATCATTACGTTTCGACTCCTTACCTCCAAAACAGCAAACTCGTTTTAACGGAAGATACACGAAACTCATCCAATTTTTCCGTATTACCTTTTGCCAAATAACGCTCCATAAATTTTTCCATACCTCTTGCCTCTTTTACATCCTTTTCCCTTTTAAAGATTGGACAAAGGGCCTTAAAATGAATTACTTTATCCTTACAAGGGATCGGAGCCAAACTTTCCTTCACTAAAATAGGATTCATGAGAAGCAAGGCATCAAAGCCGGCCTCTTTAAATTTCCCTTCGGGTGGCGTTGGCATTTTAAACGTATGTCCTGTGATTGCCCAATGGCCTGCCTTTAAATAGTTTTTGATTTCAATTAAAGTTTCTGCAGCCCAAACAAACAAGGAACTTGAGGGTTCTAGCGACCAGTAATCCGGTAATAAGAAATACAATTCAATCCTATTTTCTTGTGCATACTTAGAAGGTACCGGTAAGCTTACTGTAGACAGATCCGTAGTAAAAAGAACACTACCAAGGTATTCCTGTTCGCGTTTCAATAGCCCTAAAGACTCAGAACCAAAGGTGATCAATTCCACCGTGCCCTTCAAATCACTATAAAACGCCTTCTCTTCCATCGCATCAATATTTTTCTAAGTAGGAGGTATCTGTAAGAGCAAATAAAAATGCCTTTAATTGTTGGGTTTGTAATGGCGTTATGGAAAAAGGTGCAATGCTGGAATGGGTCCTATTGTTGTTTCTTGTCCCTTTGGCATAATGATGAATTACCTCGTCAATCGTCGCCATGCTACCATCGTGCATATAGGGATAGGTCAACGCAATATTTCTTAAAGACGGTGTTTTAAATCGTCCTATGTCACTGCTGTCCAAGGTGACTCTAAACCGACCTTTATCAGAAGAGCCTTCGGTATAAAACCCATTATTTTCTGCTTTAAAATTTGTAAAATATGGTGCTGGGTGGCACGTGGAACAATACAATTGATTAAACAACTTCATCCCTTGGATTTCATCCTTACCCAAGGCCTTGCGGTTTCCATTCATATACTTATCGTATCGGCTATTTAAAGACAATAAACTACGTTCAAATGCGGCCAGGCTTCGGGTTAGTACCCACGCATCAAAATCCCTATTATAAATTGCTTTAGCCGCCTTTTGGTACTCCGGAATGGAACGCAACTTAGGAATCAGCAATTTCATGTTGTGCCCCATTTCTGCCGGTTCTTGAATGGGAACAATTACTTGTAATTCTAGGGTCTTTAAATGGGCATCAAACATGACAGTCTCCAAAAAAGCACTGTTCAAAAGAGAGGGAGAATTTCTATCCACCAACTGACCGTTTATTCCAATGCTTTTCGGTTTTCTATCCGTAAATGCAAATTCAGGATTGTGGCAATCTGCACAAGCCAAAGAGCCATCCTTGGAAAGCCGTTTATCAAAAAACAATGCCCGACCTAGTTTGATTTTTTCCGCATCTGGGGGATTGTCCAAGGGAAAAGGATAGCTAGCGTCTAGGGAATAAAAACTATGCCCATGGCAATTCCATAATACAACAAGTAGCCCTACGGAAAGTAGAATGAACCAAGCTGGCTTCATTTATGGGAATAAAAGTGCTTTTTAGAAGTTAATGGAAGATCAAAAGAATCAAACATTTTAATCAAATACGTACCTTGATTCAGGAGGAGAGGAAGTTCACCATTGGAGGATTCTATGGGTATTTCCCGAACACATTGTCCCAAAACATTAAACACCCTAAGCTTTCCAAGGGGTAATTGATTCCAATGCAATTGTCCATTTGAAAAGTAAAAGTCAGAGGTTTGATGGTTTAATCCGATTCCGGCATCGATGGGTTGAACAAATACAGGATACTGCAAAACATTGGACATAACAACATCGTTGAAGGCCGTTTCTCCATGGGAGATACCTATGCTTTCTAAAGGAATTGATCGAATCCATTGGTCTATATGACATTCCATGTAAATATCGATCTGATCATTCGCAGTGTTGGTTTGAATTACAGGCATCGTTATCACTTTTTGGTTGTGATCGCCAAGGTTGTGGAGTTCAAAATACGTGTCAGGCACTAAGTCGTTGTCGGAATCCACATCCCCTCCCATAATCATATGCATGTATCCAAAAAGCCAACCCCAGTACATCGATGGGGATTGAAAACTAAGCGGGTGATTTTCAGGATAAGTAGAGATATCCAGTGCTTGCTGACCTGTCTGTGTATTCATCCGTTGCGGCACACCAATCATGAACTGAATGCTATCCAATTGATTTACCCATAATTCACCTAAATACAGGCTAAATGTGTCCGGTTTCATGAGGTGAACTGCCGGCAGGACATCGGTTTGTTCAATGGCATCGTGGTATAATCGTACATCCGAGAAATAATAATTGAAATGATCAAAACGAATCGTTGGTCCGTTTTGAATGGAATAGACCGTATTCAAAGCAAAGGGTTGGTTTTCAATTTTCGGCGTTACGTGTAAAAAAACATGTTTTTGCGAAGAAACACAGAGGGTAATACCCAAAAACAAAACCAAATGAACGATCCTCATAACTTATTTTTTTGCGATGTAAAGAACTTCTTCCTCAGAAATACGATAGCGATTAAAAATTTCTTGATCTAGGTGATCCTTTAACCAAAATTCCTCAACAGTAAACCCAGCTTTTCTTAAATAATCGGGGTAATCTCTTCCAAACAATCGAACATGATCCTTTTGCCAAAAGTGTTTCTCTCGCTCTTCAGGAAGCACTATGGAGGCATCTTCATAGGTTGAATCCCTCGTCATGTCCTGTGGAACCTGCAAAATGGCCCATCCTCCGGGTCGCATGACCCTAAAAAGCTCTTTCATGCATTGAATGGGATTCGCGACATGTTCCATAACATGGTTGCAAAAGACAACATCAAATCGATCGGATTCTAAAGGAATTTCATGTAGATCAAAATGCAAATCGGCAATTGGAGACTCCAAATCAGCCGTAAGGTAGGATAAGTTGGGTTGTTTCATAAAACGGTGTATGAAACATTGTTCGGGCGCTATATGCAATACCGATAATTTTTTGTTCGTAAAAAAGCTTGAGTGATCCTTGAGATATAGCCACATCAACCGATGTCGTTCCAGCGTTAAATCTTTTGGACACAAAACATTCTCCCGATGGGCAACTTTTGATCCATAGGATAAAAACCGAGAAAAGGACTGCTCACAAACAGGGCATTCAACGCGATTTCCTCGAAACAAGATAGGAGCCACCCATCTAAAAACATAGCTTAACCGAATCAATAAGGGCCGAGGTAAGCGGTTCAATAAAAAGGAATACATCCGTTTCACCCCATAAAGGTACAACTTATCCCCTATGCATTTTACCACAATGCAACCAGAAATAATATTTTGCGTAATCGGATGTGTTTCGATGAGGCGCCTCTTACTTTTAATATCCACCCTCTATTCTTTCCCATTAATGGGTCAGAACTTGGACATTGAAGATTTCAAAAACCACCATGTACTCTACGGGGATATTGGAGCCAGTCCAGCCCCTTTTGTTTTGGGTTATCCCTTTGGGCAAAATACGGAGAAACTAGTCTATAAAAACAACTACAAACCAATCCTAGGACTTGGTTATGCTTTCCGTTGGTTTTCTCTGAGGGTAGCATTGCCCATAATGCCTGGACTTCGAAAAGAAAAATACTTTGGTCAAAGCGAACAGTACAGTTTAGGGTTTGATTACTCTTTTCGCTCCTTTTATACCGATATAGATTTACGCTTTGTTAAAGGCTATGCATTGAAAGACGGGGCTACGTTTGACGCTTTAGGCGCTACTAATTCACCCCATTTAATTTTACCGGGTGTTGGAACCCTAAATATGGCCTTAAACCTTTGGTACTTCCGAGATAATGCGTTTAAAATGAATGCTCTTCAAGGAAAGAGGGCTCATTTCGAAAAAGAAGTTCACACATGGTACCTTAAAAATACCGTAAATGTTTTTGGTGTAGCCAACGAACATGGAAGCCTGATTCCAGAATCTTTGCAGGATCCAACCCGCAATATTACCCGTTCTTCCCAGTTAACTGCGCTTGATTTTGGCTGTTTACCGGGCTATGCCTACGCGAATCGCATTAATAATTGGCAATTTTCAGGATGGGCGGGAATCGGTCCAGTAATTCAAGCGAAATTTTTCACCTCAACTTCTGAAACCAACGGATTTCTTGGGCTGGCCCCAAGATACGATGTACGCTTCGTAGGTGGGTATTCTTCAACACAACATTTTCTCTTATTATCAGCAACATTTGACAATAAGAGCATACGTTTCAATCCTTTGGAATATAAACAGTATTTCTATACCCTTCGATTAATAGGTGGCATAAGAATTCCCGCTAAAAAAGTCCCTTTAAAACATCCGAATCGACCAAATTCGGCAAAGTCACCTTTAATTTAGGTTCCATTTTCATGGCCCGTTCAATGGCATAAATGGCGTTTGGGTTTCGGGCCCAATTCCGACGGGCGATTCCATTATTCACATCCCAATGCAGCATGCTTGTTACGTTTTGGTCAGCCCGCGCAGAGCCATCGAGTAAGAGGCCGAAGCCTCCATTAATCACCTCCCCCCAACCAACACCACCACCGTTGTGAATGGAGACCCATGTCGCTCCGCGAAAGCTATCTCCAATGACGTTTTGAATGGCCATGTCGGAGGTAAATCGAGAACCATCATAAATATTACTCGTTTCTCGGTAAGGTGAATCGGTTCCCGAAACATCGTGGTGGTCCCTTCCCAAAATAACAGGGCCTATTTCCTTTCTTGCTATAGCCTCGTTGAAGGCTTTGGCAATGCGCATTCTTCCCTCCGCATCGGCATATAAAATCCTCGCTTGTGAACCTACAACCAACTTATTTTTCTTCGCTTCCTTTATCCATTGAATATTATCCTCTAATTGCAAACGGATTTCTTCTGGAGCTAATTTCAGCATGGATTCCAATACCTCGCAAGCGATTTCATCGGTTCGGTCCAAATCATCGGAATTCCCTGAGGCACAAACCCAACGGAAAGGACCAAAACCATAATCAAAACAAAATGGGCCAAGTATATCTTGAACGTAGGAAGGGTATTTGAAATCAACACCGTTTTCGGCCATTACCTCTGCTCCTGCTCTAGACGATTCCAAAAGGAAGGCGTTTCCATAATCAAAAAAATAGGTTCCTTTTGATGTATGTTTATTTACAATGGCAACATGACGCCTTAAGGAATCATAGACCAAGGCTTTGAATTCCTCTGGTTTAGTGGCCATGTAATCGTTGGCCGCTTCATACGTTAACCCTGCAGGGTAGTACCCTCCCGCAAAAGGATTGTGTAAAGACGTTTGATCAGAACCTAAATCTACAAAAATCTCATTTTTGTCGAAGGCCTCCCAAACATCGATCACATTACCCAGATAAGCGATGGAGACCACTTCATTTTCGTAAAGCGCTGTTTTGACACGTGCGCAAAGGGCTTCAACATCATGCATTACTTCATCTACCCATCCTTGTTGGTAACGTGTTTCTACCGCTTTCGGATTTACCTCAGCGGTTACACTAACTACCCCAGCAATATTCCCTGCTTTGGGCTGAGCCCCACTCATTCCCCCTAAACCTGCAGTTAGAAAAAGCTTGATGCCGGAGTTTTTACCGGTAGTAGCAAAGCGTCGCAAGGCGTTGAGTACGGTTATGGTGGTGCCATGAACAATGCCTTGTGGTCCAATATACATGTAAGATCCCGCGGTCATCTGACCATATTGCGTTACTCCAAGGGCATTGTATTTCTCCCAATCATCGGGTTTGCTGTAGTTGGGAATCATCATACCGTTGGTCACGACAACCCTGGGGGCATTTCGATGCGATGGGAATAATCCCATGGGGTGACCAGAATACATAACGAGCGTTTGCTCATCGGTCATTGTCGCCAAGTATTGCATGGTTAACAAATACTGACCCCAATGCTGAAAGACGGCACCATTCCCACCATAGGTAATCAATTCGTGTGGATGTTGTGCCACCTTTGGATCCAGGTTATTTTGAATCATCATCATGATGGCTTTAGCCTCTAGCGAAGTTCCAGGATACTCGTAGATTGACCTTGCCTTCATTTCATATCTTGGTCGATAGCGATACATGTAAATGCGCCCATACTGCAGTAATTCGTCCGCGAACTCTTTAGCTAGCAGCGGGTGTAATGCTTTTGGAAAATAGCGCAAAGCATTTTCAATCGCCAAGATTTTCTCTTCTTTGTTTAAGCTATCTTTTCGTTTGGGGGCATGGTTTACCCTTGTATCGTAATCCTGTTTTTCTGGTAATTGGGCAGGAATTCCTTGACAAAGTTCTTCTTGAAAAGTCATAATCAATAATTAATGTTGTGAAGTTCCAATTATAAAAACAGCCGGCGCCTTGTTGATATCGAATGCATTCAACCTCCATTCTTTTATGGTCATTGTTTGGATGCGTTGATTGGGTAATGTCAAGTTAACGGCGAGGCATAATTCCGTTTGATCCGACAACTCGTTTAGCAAATCTTCTAACACGTGCATGCTCCTGAACGGCGTGTCCATAAAAAGATGGGTATCGCCATGCCTTCTATTTTCCATTTCTAAATCTCTTAATTTCTTGACCCGATCCTTTCTATCCTTGGGTAAATACCCGTGAAAGGAAAAGCGTTGACCTGAAAAACCGCTTGACATAAGAGCTAAAGTAAAGGAAATAGGTCCAACCAAGGGTTTTACATGAATTCCATGGTTATGGGCTAGCGCGACCAATGAGGCTCCAGGATCGGCAATACCTGGGCATCCGGCTTCAGAAATAATGCCCATTGAATGTCCGTTCAAAATTTCCAAAATCATTGCCATTAGTTCTTTTTCTGAGGCTCTTTTATTTAATATAAAAAAAGTGCTTTCGTCGATAGGAAAGGTCCGATCCACTTTACGCAGTAAACGGCGAGCCGACTTTAGATCCTCCACCGCAAAATATCGCAAGGGGCTTACGATGGTGGACACGTTAGCTGCAAGAATATCAGAAACGCTCTCCCCACCTAGGGTATTGGGAATTAAATAAAGTTCTCCTTTTGTTTTAGCCATGCGATAAATCTTTTAATAATTGGTTAACTGCCTTTTCGACTAAATGAAATACCTCATCGAACCCTTCCTGGCTTCCATAGTAAGGATCCGGAACTTCCTTTTGCAAATTGGGATATAAATGATCCAAGAGAAAATGAACTTTGTCCCGTTCTGCTGCAGTTTTTGCGTGGTTCAAAACGTTTTTATAATTGCTGCGATCCATTACATAAATTCGGTCAAACTGAGTAAAGTCAGCGGATGTAAACTGTCGTGCTTTTAGGGAGGAAAGGGATACCCCGTGTTTTTTCGCGGTGGCTATCATGCGTTCATCAGGAGGGCTGCCAATATGATAATTGGCTGTGCCAGCCGAATCAACCACCCATTCTAATCCATTTTTCTGCACCAAATGGCGAAGCAATCCATCCGCCAAGGGCGATCGACAAATATTCCCCAAACAAACCATTAGAATGCGCATGTGCAAAGGTAAAATAAAAAGTGCCCCCAATCATACCTTTACCCTTCGCCCCTTCCAACGGGGTTGAAAAAACCAATATCCTAAAATGAAGGACACAACTAAGAACGGGTACATGCAATGAAAAAAAGGCAAGGATACCCACGATTTAAACCTTTTAAACCGGGCAAAGTATGGGTAAAAAAAGTACATTTCCAAGGCTACTTTGCAAATAAAAAGTAGTCCCGCTTCTAAGAACATTAATTGGCATAAACTCAAAACGAATAGGACATAAAACACCGTTTGCAAGAAGAATTGAAAAACCCCAATACGATTAGCCAATTGATCGTTCACCGCCCTGGATTTCGAAATCCACCTCATGCGTTGGTTAAAAAAGGTCAAAAAACTGGTTTTACAATGGGTGTATACGGCTAATTCTGGTTCGGAAAAAAGCCTAATGTCTTTTCCTTGTATTCGAAAGTCCCGCAACAAAAACATATCATCTCCACTGCTTATGTGGACATGGTGTTCAATTCCAACAGCTAGATAACTGCTTCGTTTAAACAATAAATTTGCCCCACTCGCCATAAGGGGTCGGAACCAACCATAACAGGCAACGTTGATCGCATTAGCCATGGTAACATCCCACTCTTGCCAATAATTTCTCCAAGACGATCCTTTAACCACCACGGGTAAAATCCACATATCCGCTTCCGATAAGGATTGAAGATTTTCCATATACTCATGGGAAACGGAAACGTCAGCGTCCAAAGTGAGAATCCAAGGGGTCCGTGCTAAAGTAATTCCCAATTTCAGCGCTTCCTTTTTACCATAACGGTCCTTGGGTAAGGAATGAACTTCCAATGTCAATCCATGATCAAACTGCTCTATAATCGAAGGCCCTTCATCCTCCGAATGGTCATTAATAAACAGAATGCGTTCGGGCTTTATTCGCTGGGCATCCAATGATTTAATCACCTTCTCCAAATTGTTTTTTTCGTTTCTAAAAGGAATAATCACCGTTATATCGCGGACCGAAAGCCGCGACATTGGCTGATCTTTAGCTTTATTCCTAACCCTCTTATGCCCTAATCCTATAACTAAAAACAAGAGCAATCCATAGCCTACTAAGAAGAATATGTTTTCCATCGCTTATTGAGGATTAGTATTGCATAAAGTACCGGAATGACTACATTCATGAGCCATGTCAACAGAGCTGTTACAAAGACTGTTTCTTTTGATAAACCGTAGTAGGCAAATACAGCGACCGCGATGGACTCTCGAACGATAATTTTGCCAAATAGCAGCGATGGTGCTAAGGTGATAAGCCCATAGCTTAGCATTAATACCGCTAGTACTTTTAAATCCAATGCGGCGCCTAAGGAGGCGTTGATCATATGAAATTGAAACGAGAACACTGCGTAACGTAAAAAGGAATAAAAAAGAAGGGACTTTTTTTGTTTTTGGGGAAGCGGGCGGGCAGAAAAGGCAAACCCAACCCATTGAGCAATTCGGTAAAAAAACGTTTCCGCATTCCAATATACTCCAATTAAGACACAAATGACCGCCATCCATCCCATCAGATATACAGGGGAAGAAAGGCTCTCCAAGTACAGGGCTCCAAAGCCTGCAAACCCAACCGTTATAAGAAACTGAGCCATTCCCGCTAAGGCACCTGAACGGACTATTGATCCATTTTGGGCTGTGTTTTTAAATGACATTCTTCCTAGGGTGTAGGCTACGATTTGAGGAGTAAAAAACCCAACAATGAGTCCCTGAAAAAAGGCTTTACCTTGTTCTAAGCGCCCTAAATCTGAATCCAAACTGATTTGAAATCGCTTCCAATCTAACCAAAGATTCAATGGAATTGCTCCAATTGCCCCAATCAAGACCAGGGGTTTTGTTACCCTAAGGTTCATTAAAGGCAAACCCTTCAGTTGTACTTGATACAAAACAAAAAACAAAGTACCCAATAAAAGAAATCTCGCAAGGAGTCCCAGCATCGGTTTTATTTGTTTAGTTTTATGATCCTTTTGCATCTTGAATGGCTGAAGATAGGATTATTCTTGGAATTGACCCAGGTACTACGGTTATGGGGTATGGGATTATTCATGAGGTAAAAGGCCAACTTCGCCTTTTGACGTTTGGTGTTATTCAATTGCATAAGTTAGAAAATCACCCCGATAAACTTAAACGCATTTTGGATCGAATCAACGGCCTAATCCAAGAATATAAACCCGATGAGATGGCCATTGAAGCTCCGTTTTTTGGAAAAAATGTTCAATCCATGTTAAAACTTGGACGGGCTCAAGGGGTAGCCATAGCTTCCTGTTTGCAACACAACATTCCGTTTGAAGAGTATTCACCAAGGCGTATTAAGCAGAGCATTACCAGCAATGGAAATGCATCCAAAGAGCAGGTAGCTGCAATGCTGCAAAAGCTACTCAGTTTTGAAGAAATGCCTAAGTATTTGGATGCTACGGATGGGCTCGCCGTTGCCGTTTGCCATGTCTTTTCGAAAGGGGTAGGAGAACACAATAAATCAAAGGCCTCCGGATGGAAAAACTTCGTTCAAAATCAATCGCATCGCATACGTAAAGATGGAAAATAAGGTAGAAGTATTCACAGACGGGTCTTCTAGGGGAAATCCAGGTCCTGGTGGCTATGGCATTGTATTAAAATTTGGGGATAAGGAAAAAGAGGTTTCAAAAGGATTTAGGTTGACCACCAATAACCGAATGGAATTATTGGCTGTTATTGAGGCATTATCCTTAATAAAAAGTAATCAATACCCCATTCACGTTTATTCGGATTCGAAATATGTGATAGAGTCTATTACCCAAAAATGGGTGTGGAATTGGGAAAAAAAAGGGTTTAAAGGGAAAAAAAATGCTGATTTATGGATTAAATACCTTGCATTACACCCTCGGTTCAACCTTCATTATCATTGGGTTAAAGGGCACGCCGGTCATCCGCAAAACGAACGCTGTGATGCCATGGCGGTAGAAGCGGCATTATCCAACAATTTATCCATTGATGCGGGTTATGAGACAACCCTACTCTAGGGTTATTCAGAGTCTATTACCGTAACAAAGCCGGAACGATCTACCATGGTGCCTCCAAGCATCTCGCCCGTCACTCGGTAGAAATAAACCCCATCGGTTACGGTATCCCCTGAAGCGGTCTTTCCATCCCAAAGTGCCAACCCCGTTTGGTTTATTAATTCATAGATCAGATGGCCCCAACGATTGAAAATTTGAACATTATACGACTTAAAAAATACTTCTGATAAATGTAATAGGTCGTTTATTCCATCACCGTTTGGTGTGATAACATTTGGAATAATTAAATCAGGGTCTTTAACATTTACCACCAAAGTATATGAGTCCTCACATCCTTGTTGATCCTCTACGGTCAACGTTATGGTGTAGGGGCCGCTTATCGCATAACTCGTAGTTTGGTCAGCGTTATTGTTTACGGAGTAAACAGTATCCGAAAGGTCCCAAGTCCAACTCACAATGGGACTGGATACAAAGGTAGATTGATCATTAAAAACAATCGGGTCATTTTGATCAACTAACATTGGCGTGGCTGTAAAATTTGCATCTAAACCGTCGTCGAAAACCGTTACCGAATCCAATATGGTAGTAATGGCACAACCATCTGCACTAAAAAGAGTTACGGAAGCCACGTAGGTTCCTGGGGTTTCATAATTATACTGAAAATTATTCATGTTCGGTACTTGGTTCCCATCGCCCATATCCCAAATCAAACTATCTACATTCATGGGGGCTTGTACAACAAAAATTGCCCCTTGTGAACAGATATTGACATTCTGTACAAAGCCGGGGATCCCTTGGGGACCACCAATAGCCACATAGTCATTGACCACCGTATCATCTACACAACCATATTGATCGGTAATGGCTAAGGTTAAATCAAAAACCCCATTGTTCACAAACGTATTGCTTGGATTTTGAAGGGTTGAACTGTTTCCGTTTCCAAAAATCCAATTCCAGGCGGTTATGTTTCCATATGCCTCCGAGGAATCTTGGTAGTTTCCAAAGAGTGGAGGACAATCGTATTCACCGTTTGCGTTTTGAATCGCACCAGAAAAAGTATAGTAGGGAATAGCATGTGGAAGGGAAACGGTAACGACCTGGTTCGCTGTATCCTCACAACCGTTGGAATCTATCGCAATTAAGGAAAGGCTAAAAGTCGTACTTAAAACCGAGGAGGGAAGGTTGGGAGCGGTAAAAAATACGCTTGTATCTTGGCTTGTTCCGATGGGTTGATTATTCAGATACCACGCATAGGACAGGTTACCAACCCCGGTAGAAGTGTTGAAAGTAGCTACGCTGTCTTGATTACAAATAACGGCTGGGAAATTGAAACTTGCTGTTGGTTTTGTTATGGTGATGGGAACGGTAGCGGGGGTAGATCCACATCCAAAAACATCATACGCAATCATGGTAGCATAATAGGTTCCGTTTCCTACGAATGTATGATTAATCGGTTGATTGACACTGTTGGTTGTAACCGATGAACTGTCATCAGAAAAGGTTGTCACAAAATAAGCAAGGGGCATCCCGTTTCCTACGTTCATTGAACTGTTGTTAAAGGTAACGGGGAAAGGAGAACAACCTATACCATCGAGCGTTGAAATAATTGGAAAGGGTACATTAAGCACCCTAACGGGGTGCATCACCTGTGCCGTACAACCCACGCTATTCGTCACCGTTAAGGTAATATTATAAAGTCCTTGGGTGGTATACACGTATGCTGGGTTTGGTCCGCTCGTAACGGTTTGACCATTCCCCATAGCATAGACCCAATTGGTTAATGGATGAGCGTTCCAGGTGGTACTTGCGTCAAAGAGCAATAAGCTGTCGTTTCTACACACGGAATCATTGGACATGGTGAATTGTGCCGATAACTGAGAAATATTAATGGTTTTAGTGATGCTGTCGCTGCATCCCGTAGTGTAGTTATGGATGACTTGTTCCACTGTGTAAGAACCATAGGTTGCAAAACTATGGGAGGTATTTCCATTATTAACCCCATCTAACACGGCATTTCCGATGTTGGTATTTGGCGTGCCATCGCCCCATTCCCAGGTCATGTATACATTGTCAGGTTGCTCACCATGAATTGCGTTGTCGGTAAACGTGATGTTGACTGGAAAGTTAGCAGGATTACAAATCAATTGAGAGGAAGGGGTAAACTTAGCAATTGGAGCTAGAACATAAACCGCAGAATCTATGGTTATAGAATCCTTACACCCTCTAAAATCGACGATTAATTGTACCGAAATGTATCCGGTGTCTTGAGTAAATTGGTGGGTTGGGTTTTCTTGAGTTGATGTTCCGTCTTGAAAATCCCAAAAATAGGTTACTTCATTGGGCTGATGAGGAGCAGAAATGATGGTGCCATTGGTGAAATTTACGTCCTCCTTCGCACAAGTAACCAAGGGGCTTACTGTGAAATCAACCAAATCGATATCACCAACAGTGATGTAATCATTAATAAACATGGTGTCGATACAACCTGACTGCGAGGTAACAACCAGCGTAACATCATACAAACCAAGAACATAGGTTTGAGGCGGAGGATTTTGACCATTGAAAGTCTGGCCGTTACCAAAATTCCATTGCCATGAAACGATTGGATTGGCGGGATTCGGAGTGGAAGAAGTATCCGTAAACTGTACGGTATGTGGGGTGCACCCACCCGTTTCATCTGCCATATACCCCGCTTCAATGTTTACAATATTGATATAGTTATTCTGTGTGGTAGTTCCTGTACAGCCTGCCGCAGTAGCAACAGATAAAGACACATTGTATTGTCCACTGGCATTGTACACTTGAGGGGGAGGGTTTGTACCCGTAAAGGTTTGTCCGTTCCCAAAATTCCAAGTGTAGGTACCGGGAACGCCTGTAGTGTTGTTAAACGTCACGGAGGAGGGTGCACAATTGGTTAGGGGGTTGGCAGTAAAGGAAGGAGTGACATTGTTTTGAATGGTAATTTGTTGTTGGGCATTCGAGCTGCATCCTGAACCCGTATTCTGTGCATTAAGGCTTACTGTATACGTTCCAGGTGCATTAAAGGTAAAACTTGGGTTCTGCTGGGTACTCGATCCCTGGCCTCCAAAATTCCAATTCCAAGCGTTTGCACCCGCCGTAGAATTATCTTGAAAAGCAATAGCTGTACCTACGCAACCGAGGGTTGGAGCACTAATACCCGCTTGAAAATTACTAACAACAATGGAATCTGTTAAGGAAGCAACACAGCCATTCGAGGTATTGGTAACCGTTAATTGAACAGCATAACTCCCTGCCGTATTGTACGTGACATTAGCTGGCGTCTGTACGGTTGAGTTTTGACCATTTCCGAAACTCCAAGCATAGGTGTAATTGGCGCCGCTCGAAGAGGTATTATTGAACCCTACCGTTAGGGGCACGGTACAACCTAACCCGGTAAGATTGAACGCTACATTGGGTGAAGGCAATACAGTAATATAGTTCGGTTTTACCTCGGAATCTACTCCCCCATTGGCATTGGTTACCACTAGCGTAACCGTGTAGGTGCCTGCATTGGTAAAAATATGGTTGGGGTTTTGTGTGGTTACGGTGACCCCATCACCAAAATTCCATGAATATTGGGTAATTGCAGGCCCTCCATTGGTGGTAGAAGTAGACGTAAAGTTCACAGGAACACCGGCACAAACACTAAGCGGTAACGCGGTAAAATTTGCTGTTGGAGACTGTGCGTTAGCCGTAAAATAAGCTAAGGAAATAAGAAGGATTAGTAGTAGTTTACTCATGCGACCTACAGTTGACACCAAAAATAGACAAAAAGTTGCTTTGCGTGGGTGGTAGGTATGCATAATTAGCAGTAAAATTGAGTTATTCATTTAATGAATTAAATTAACAAAACCGACCAGCGCATCGCTAATTCCTCCATCGGACGATTTGAAGGATAATCGGTAGGTATACACTCCCACTTGGCAGGGAAGAATACCACCGAAGGTTCCGTCCCACCCTCGGTCTTGATCAAAGGAAACAAAGACCACTTCACCCCAACGGTTGAAAATGGTAAATGCATAATCAACAGGAGTAAACCCTGGTGAAAAAACAGGAATAAACACATCATTATGTTCCTCGCCATCAGGTGTAAAGGTATTCGGAATATACACGGAAAGGGTATTGTTAATGGTAATATAAAGGGTACTGGTATCGGAACACCCCAAATCGTTTGTAACATAGAGGGTTATGGGATACGACCCCTCTTGAAAGGGTAATTGGTAAGTAAACGAAGGCTCATTGCTAGAAAATAAATTTCCCAATAAGTTCCAAACATAAGCATGGTTCGGATGAACCTCGTTCGAAATGTTGATGTTCGGATCACTCAATTCTACTTGCATTGGGTTCACGCTAAAATTAGGAGGGTACATTGGCTCGATTTGTATTGACGCGAGTTCGGGCATTGAAATACAACCAACGCTATCAATTCCGTAAACGGAATAGGTTGAAGCTACCGAAGGGCAAACGCTATTTTGTGGTCCAAATTCTAACGCATTAGCCCATACATACCCTTGAGCACCCGTAGCATAAAGCGAGACACATTCATTTGCACAAATCACGGTATCCAAGGCACTTATTATGGGTATTTGATTCACCAATAAATCTATGGTAACAGTAGAATCACATCCGTACTGGTTTTGACCATTCCAGGTGTAGTTGCCAGAAGCGGTAAGCATCTGTCCATGGAAAAGTAAGAAGGTATCAGAACAAATCGCCGCATTAATCAATGTAGTATCAGGGAAATAATAGGATACAGACAGGCTATCTACCGAAACACACCCAAGGGCATCAATTGTTGTCAACGTAAATATGCCTGGACTTGAGAGCCAAACCATATTGCCTATTTCACCCGTTGACCATTGATAACTCTGATAATTGTTCGGGCCAACTACCAGAGTAGAATCCCCAAGGCAATGGAAAATATCCGGGCCCACCGATAAGGTGTCGGGTTGAATACCTACGTAAATCGAATCGCGCGTGACACCACAACCACTAGGAACTTCCAACCAATAAATACCCGAAATACCAACGGTAATCGTTGGTGTAATCGCCCCATTACTCCAAGTATAAGATGCAAACAGAGTATCCGGTTGTAAGGTAATCGTTGAATTTAAACAAAGGGTGGTGTCCGGACCAAGGGTCATCGTAACAGGATTTCCGGGCGTAACATAATTCGGTACCAAAATTCCGACAGCTCCCGGTTGCGCCCCATGAGGGGTTCCTGCACAAGCAGGGCCAGTATGAAGCACAGAACCAGACGCTCCACCATTCAAAATTGGATTAACATTAGGAGGAATTGCCGATTGCTGAAAAACAATAGCGCCCCCGCCCCCACCCCCGCCGGGACCGTGACAGGCAGAAGACCAAAGGGTACTAAAAATATTTCCTCCATTACCTCCTTTCACATCCACCGCGAGTGGCGATAAAACACTTGACGTCAATAAATAAACGCATCCGCCTGCACCGCCTCCTCCAGCACCCTCAGAATCTGTATTTCCAATAACATTAGCCCCTGAAGCGATGACTTGAAAATTATTTCCGTTTATGGTGGGTGAAATAAGAAAAACGATGCCCCCACCTCTAGAACCATTCGTACAATTGAGACCATTGTCCCGGTATCCGCCGCCGCCGCCGCCGCCCAAAAAGGCTCTGTAACTCGAATAATTCAAAGGATAGCCTCCCATACCGAATGAGGCGTTCAGGGTACACCAACCATAAAATTCATTTCCCCCTCTTCCTCCGGCGCCCCCATTGGATCCGCCGCCCGCTCCGGGATTACCCGAGTTGGATCCACCTCCCCCGTTCGCTAATGGGGCGCGATTCCCATCCAAATTTAAGGGAGCAGCAACAATACCTTCTCCTTTTTTTCCGGATACGTTACCAGAATTAGCATAATTCATATCTCCACAGGCAAAAAATCCTGTAGTCCATGCCCCTCCATTGAATCCTAGGCCTTGAACCGAAAGATTCGCATTGAATATAATACTCGAAGTAGCTTCAATGGCAACAACCCCTCCCGTAGATCCATTCCATACCTGCCCTGTCAGTAAAGAAGTGATGGTAGCTTGATTGTAAACGGGAACTCGGATGAGCTGAACAAATCCATTAACTGAAAAGGATTTACATAAATTTTGGGTGAAGGTTATGGCGTTCCCATTAATGGAGGAAATATTCGTAAATTCAAAGTTTCCCGCATCTCCATACGATTGTATTTGCCCGAATGTAGCATTATTACCTGCGGAAATCGTTGCCCCTTTCATTTGAATCAGCAGTACCTTATCGCCAACACTAAACCCTTGAGAAGAGGTAACGTTGACGCCATTTTGATTAATTGACGTTACCGCAACATAGGCATTCACAACGCCTCCGATGGATTGAGCATATGCCGTCGACAGAACCAGGTTAAAACAATAAAATACGATTCGGACTAAATCTTTCATTGCAAGAAGTCACTCGATAAAAGTAGCCTAAAGATGCGAATTACCGTATAACGGTTGCCTGAATTACTTCAAAATAGAACTAAACCACTTTTTGTGCACTGAAGGGTCCACACCTCTTCGGCTACATACCGATTGAAATTGATCCGGTAAAATCCCTGTAATTCCAAAATATTTCGCTTCTGGATGCGCGAAATACCAACCCGAAACGGATGAAGCAGGCTCCATTGCGAGGCTCTCCGTCAAAGAAACCCCTAAGCGATCGGTAGCATTTAATAAATTAAAGATGCCCAATTTTTCAAAATGATCCGGGCACGCAGGATATCCGGGAGCAGGTCGAATTCCCCTATATTTTTCGGCGATTAAATCCTCGTTCAAAAGCGATTCTTGTTCATAAGCCCAGAATTCTTGACGCACTTTCTCATGGAGCCATTCTGCCATAGCCTCCGCCAATCGATCTGCAACGGCCTTTAATAGGATGCTTTGAAAGTCATCGTGTTGTGCCTCAAATTCACGACAAATTGAGGTAACATCCCCCGCCGTTACTACAAAACAGCCAAGGAAGTCGTTCACTCCTCCGTCGATAGGGGCAATAAAATCGCTCAAACATAGATTGGGTTGCCCTTGCACTTTTTCAGTTTGCTGACGCAATCCGATATTACGGTGAATTATTTTATTTCTCCCTTCATCGTAAATATAAATGTCATCCCCTTCGGATTGTGCTGGAAAAATCCCAAAACAGTATCTCGGAGTAAACCACCCCTTTTGCCTTCCTTCCTCCAAGCAAATCATGGCCTCTTCCAATAATTTTTTTGCCTCCGCACCGACAATTTCGTCCTCTAAAATGTTAGGGTACCTACCATGCAAATCCCAACTGCGAAAGAATGGCGACCAATCGATGTATGGAATTAGATCTCTTAAATCCTCGACGTTACCTGAAAAAACCCCTACTTTTTTCGGTTGAGTAACCGTCTCCTCGTTGAAAGTTAGGTGTAAACGATTAGCTCGGGCAAGGTCGATAGTGATTAATCGTTTAGAAGCGGAGTGCTGTTCGTGGTGAAGACGAACTTTTTCATATTCTGTCCGAACTTCTTTTTCGAAGGGTTCGCTCTCTTTTCCTAAGAGCCGTTCTGCAACGGTTACAGCCCTCGAGGCATCGGGGACATAAACAACGGAACCCGAGTACGAAGGTGCAATTTTTACAGCGGTATGAACTTTTGAAGTGGTAGCCCCGCCAATTAATAATGGAATCGATAACTTTTTTTCTTCCATGGCTGCCGCTACAGCAACCATTTCATCCAAGGAAGGGGTAATTAAGCCACTCAAACCAATGATATCACACCCCTCTTCCATAGCCCTAGCTACAATTTCATTCCCAGGAACCATAACGCCCATATCAACGATTTCGTAGTTATTGCAAGCGAGAACTACCCCCACAATGTTCTTTCCAATGTCATGTACATCCCCTTTCACCGTTGCCATGAGAATTTTGCCAGCCTTCTGAACTTGACCGTCCATATCTGCTTCGATATATGGCTGCAAAAATGCTACAGCTTTCTTCATAACTCGGGCAGATTTTACCACCTGAGGGAGAAACATTTTTCCTTCTCCAAACAAATCCCCTACGACATTCATTCCAGCCATTAATGGCCCCTCAATGATTTGAAGGGGTTTTTCAAACAAGGGTAAACACTCTGCGATATCCTCTTCAATGTGCTTATCAATTCCCTTGACCAAAGCATGTTCAATGCGGTGGTTTATATCGAATCCTCTCCACTGCTCTGCCGAGGCTACTTCCTTTGCCCCCTGTTGTACGGTATCCGCAAATTCCAAAAGCCGCTCCGTTGCCTCAGGGTAACGATTAAAAAAAACGTCCTCAATGTAGGTCAGCAAAATAGGATCAATATCGGTATATACCGCGAGCATGGTTGGATTTACAATACCCATATTCATTCCATGTTGAATGGCGTGATATAAAAAAACCGCATGCATTGCCTCGCGCACGGCATTGTTTCCTCTAAAGGAAAACGAGACATTTGATACACCCCCACTAACATGGCACCCGGGTAAGTTTTGGGTGATCCAAGCCGTTGCTCGAAAAAAATCTAAGGCATTTAAGGCGTGTTCTTCCATACCGGTTGCTACGGGAAAAATATTGGGATCAAATATGATATCGTTAGGATGGACCCCTGCCTTTTCAACCAATAGGTGATAAGACCTAGAACAAATTTCAATTCTGCGTTCATAGGTGTCTGCTTGTCCTAACTCATCGAAGGCCATCACAACCATCGCCGCCCCCATGGATTTGATGTGTTTTGCTTGATGAATAAAAAGCGCTTCGCCTTCTTTAAGCGATATAGAATTGACAACCCCCTTCCCTTGAAGACACTGTAGTCCTGCCTCAATGATTTCCCATTTCGAGCTATCAATCATGATAGGAATTCTGGCGATTTCGGGTTCGGCAGCGATGAGGTTCAAGAAGGTAACCATGGCAGTTTTACCATCAATCATTGCCTCATCCATATTAACATCAAGGATTTGTGCCCCTCCTTCCACTTGTTCTCGGGCAACGGCCAAGGCCTCATCAAATCGTTCTTCTCTTACTAACCGCAAAAAGGCTTTGGAACCAGTTACATTGGTTCTCTCTCCTACGTTGACAAAATTACTTTCGCGGGTAGCAACGAGGGGCTCTAGGCCAGATAATCGTAAAATCCTTTCCATCACGGCGTCCACGTTCTAGGTTTATATTGTTGGGCCAAGGTTGCAATGGCTTTGATGTGTTCTGGCGTAGTACCACAGCACCCTCCCACAATATTTACAAGGCCTTTCTCAAAAAACGATTTGATTTTATCGCGCATTAAATCTGCGGTTTCATCATATTGTCCAAAGGCATTCGGCAACCCTGCATTTGGGTGTGCACTCACGGCATAGGGCGCGCGATCGCTCAAGGTTTTGAGGTACGGTTCCATTAATTCGGAACCCAAGGCGCAATTCAAACCAATGCTCAACAAGGGGATATGTTCCAATGAAATAAGAAACGCTTCTGGGGTTTGGCCTGATAAAGTCCTCCCGCTTAAATCGGTAATTGTCCCAGAAACCATGATGGGTAATGTGATGGCCCGTTCATTGAATACCTGTTCTGCGGCATAAAGTGCGGCTTTTGCATTCAGGGTATCAAAAACGGTTTCAATGAGTAGAATATCCACCTCTCCATCCATCAAGGCACGAATTTGTTCTGCGTAGGCAATCGACAAATCGGAAAAAGTGACGGCCCGGTATCCAGGGTTATTCACGTCTGGTGAAATGGATGCGGTGCGGTTGGTCGGTCCAATGGAACCCGCTACGAAACGTGGGCGATCGGAGAAGGATAGCGCCGCCTTTTTCGCTATCTGCGCACCTACTAGGTTAATTTGATAAACCGCGTCCTCCAATTGATAATCCGCCTGGGCAATGGTTGTACCAGAAAAGGTATTGGTTTCAATGATATCAGCCCCAGCCTCCAAATAGGCTTTGTGAATATCGAAAATTATATCCGGACGGGTTAAATTCAAAAGGTCGTTGTTTCCTTTCAAAGACCCTTTTCTATCTTGGAATACTGACCCTCTAAAGTCTTCCTCTTCTAAGGTATAGCGTTGTATCATGGTTCCCATGGCGCCATCCAAAATAAGGATCCTCTCCTTCAACAAAGTTACTATATCCATTCTACAATATCGGAAGAAAAGGCGCATGCCTGAACTTATCTTTTTCCTTTCGGAATAGGAATTGGCACCTTATTTAAAAACAGGTTGCCAAGGTTTCACAGGGCCGGTCCCTCCACCTTTCTTCATAAGTTAAATTAGCAAAGAACTGTTGCAAAAATAGGGAGTTATTCGCAAATATTTTTAGAGCTCATAGATGTTTTTTAATTTCACCCCATGAAAGCAATGTTATTTCTATTCTTGATTTTACCTTGGATAGCCCTGTCGCAAGTAAATTTAACCAGTTCAAACCTACCCATCGTTAAAATAATTACTCCACCCGGACAACAAATCAACGATAACACGCGCATTGTTTGTGATATGGGCGTAATTGATAATCCAAGTGGAATCAACTTGATAAATGATCCATTGAACAACTATAACGGAAAAATCGCCATTGAAATTAGAGGCTCAACCTCGCAGCAATATCCCAAAAAAAGTTATGGGTTTGAAACCCAAACAGCGTTAGGAGCGAACAACAACGTGGCCCTCATGGGTTTACCCATAGAAAACGATTGGATTTTGAATGGGCCATATCCAGACAAAACCCTTTTACGAGATGCCTTAACTTATGAATTATCAAGAAACATGGGGCATTATTCTTCTCGTTTTCGCTTTTGTGAATTGCTTATTAATAACCAGTACCTTGGGGTTTATTTGCTGTTTGAACGTATCAAAAGGGATAATGACCGTGTGGATATTGCGACTTTAGATATAGACGATTTAGCGGGGGATTCGTTGACCGGTGGATACATCGTTAAAATTGACAAACTTACAGGGGAAAGTGGCGTTACTTGGACATCCAACTTTAGTAATGAAGTGGTTTTTCAATTTCATGATCCAGAGTCGGATGAACTTCATCCTGTACAGATTAATTACATGCAGAACTTTATTTCGGATTTCGAAAATGCTATACAAACGAATCCTGAAACGAATTATCTCCAATGGATTGAACCTACATCCTTTTATGATTTCTTTATTCTTCAAGAATTAGGTAGAACCGTTGACGGTTACCGATCAAGCTCGTTCATGTACAAGGACAAGAATTCTGGAGACTTTCAAGGAAGATTGGTAGCGGGACCCATGTGGGACTTTAATCTGTCTTATGGAAATGCAGACTATTGCGATGCCTTTGAAACCACAGGGTGGCAATATAACTTCGATCAAATCTGTAATTTTACAACACAAATTCCTTTTTGGTGGAAACGCCTTTTGGATGCACCAAGTTATAGAAATGGGTTACGATGCCGGTGGAATGAACTTCGACAAGGGATTTTACACACAGACTCCTTGCACTATTGGATAGATTCCATGGCAACCTATTTGCAAGACGCGCGCATCCGTAATTTTCAAAAATGGCCAATAATCGGTCAATACGTTAATTGGAATGCCTTTGTAGGGAACACCTATGAGGAAGATGTTGACTACTTAAAAAATTATATCAGTGAACGAGCCACTTGGTTGGATAATAATATACCTGGTATGTGTAACCTTGGGCTTTTTCAAGAGGCGTCTATAAATTTTTTACGCATTTCACCCAATCCAGCGAACGATTGGCTTGCGGTTTCAAGTGATTTAATTATTTCAAATGTTCAGTTGTTAGATCTCAATGGGAATGTGTTAAAAACCAGTGTAAACAAGAATGCAATTTGGGTGGCGGACCTACCTGCTGGTATTTATTTTCTTTCTGCGGTGACAGAACAGGGTGACAAAGAAACCATCCGGTTCATTAAACAATGACCCGGTTTTTGAAAAGTATACACCACGCCCTGAACGGGGTGGTTTTACATTGGAAAATTGGGAAAAACTTCAAAATACAGGTATGGATTGGGCTATTGGTTGTCATCACAGGAATATTTCTCGAGCTGAATCCGTGGGAGTGGGTTTCTATAATAATTACCATAGGAATCGTTTTAGCCTTGGAAACCTTCAATAGTGCCTTAGAAACCCTATGTAATGTTGTTTCTCCTGCCATTGACCCCAAGATAAAGGCAGTGAAGGACTTGGCAGCAGCAGGGGTACTTTTGTTTTGTTTTATTGCCTTAATAATTGGCGTAATTATTTTTCTACCGAGGCTTTACCTTTATCTAATTGCATAACGATTTCCGCTTAATGCCAAAACAACGTTTTTTAACTGTAAACCAAGCAGATTCACCTGTAAAGTTGATGCAGATAACTGGGTTAATTGGACCAACTCATCGATAAAGACGGATTCATACCTTTTCAAGGTACTTAAAATGACGTTTTCGGTTTCTGTTGGTAAAAATGCCATTGAAAGTTGCTGCGATGGACCTTGAGTTTGCCAATTCATCATCGAAAGAACATCGTCGGAACTGGTAATAAGGTGTGCTTTATGCTCTTTGATTAAATCATTGCACCCTGCAGAACATTCCTGCCTTATCGACCCTGGAAATGCGAATACTTCGCGATGGTAATCGTTGGCGAAAGAAGCTGTAATTAGTGACCCTCCCCTCGTTTTACTTTCAACGACTATGAGGGCATCGGATAATCCTGCAACAATTCTGTTTCTAAGGGCAAAGTGCTCCTTTATGGGCAAGGAGTTAAATGAATATTCACTCAACAAACTCCCTTTTTGGGATAAAATTTCCTCAGCGAGGCGTAAATTTTTACGGGGGAAAATAGTTGAAAGACCATGACCTAAAACTCCAATGGTTGGAATTTTAAGGTTGAGAGCCTCCTCATGGGCCAGAGCATCAATACCCAAAGCCAGTCCTGATACAACGCATACGCCAGCTTGGGAAAGCCCCTGGATTAACTCATGAACAAGGGACTTTCCATAAGGTGTAAAGTTCCGTGTACCAACAACAGAAACCATCCTACGATGATTCAAATCAGTAGCGCCTTTGTGGTATAATACGATTGGGGCGTCAGGACATTGCTTTAAACGTCTTGGGTAAGCATCATCGTCGAAAAACAAAGGTATAATGCCTTCCCTCGAACAATTTTCTAATTCGCGTTTGGCTTGTTCTATAGCCTCTTTTCGGTTTAATTGAGAGAGTACACTTTCAGAAAATCCGGTAATCTTCTTCAAATGAAGCAGTGAGCCCTGGTATAATTCATCAAGGTCATTCAATTTGGATAACAAATACTTAACTCGAATTGGCCCTAAGCCCACTAAAAACGATAACGCCAACCTCTTTTCCAATACCTCCATGCGGATTTTTTATATCTTCGTTACCTTAAATTAATGATTTTTTATTGATTCATGATTAAGTACCTGCTTTTTAACATTCTATTGATTTTACCTTGTTATTTTTTTAGCCAAGTCAATGGACGAGTACTTTCAATGGCTGACAGTACCCCAATTGGTAAAGCGAAAATTGTACTAACTCAACCTGAAAAAACGATCCAAAGTGATTCAAAAGGTTATTTTCAACTTGATAGTGTTTCGGTACCAAACCACCTAAGCATTAAGCATCCCGGATATAAAACGCAAACGATAACCGTTGGATCAGAGAAGAACCTTACAATATACCTACAACCTAAAGAAAAGGAAATCAATACCATTGTCGTGAATGCGGGAAGAAAGGATCAAAAAATCGAGGAAATTCCTATTTCCATCGAGATTATCAAACCGCAATTAATTGCCAATAAAGGCCTTAGTAATTTAGCAGAGGCTGTCGATCAAAGTCCAGGTGTTTATGTAATGGATGGACAAGTGAGTATTCGTGGGGGAGGAGGATATGCTTATGGTGCGGGGAGTAGGGTTCTTTTGCTTTGGAATGGTATTCCTATGTTATCTCCAGATGTAGGTGACGCGAAATGGAATGCAGTGCCCATGGAACAAGCCTCGCAAATCGAAATTTTAAAGGGTGCATCTTCGGTGCTCTACGGCAGTGGTGCCTTAAACGGTATCATTGGATTAAACGAAAGAGAACCCGGGAAGGAGGGTAAGGTCGAGGCCAAAATCCAAAGCGGTATTTACGATAATCCCCGGAGGGCCTCCATGAAGTGGTGGGACAGAAATCCGACCTTTCACATGGCAGATATCTATTATGGGAAATCCACGGGACCCTTCGGCTATACATTGGGTACCAACGTTTTTTACAACGAAGCCTACCGATTGGGAGAAATGGAAAAGCGAGCACGAATCAACGGAAGCTTTTACTATCGTCCGCTATCAGAAAAGGCAAACCTCAAAGCGGGCATTAGTTATAACCTTCAATTCCAAGACGCCGGTGTATTCGTCTTATGGAAGAACGATTCCATGGGTTATCAAGCCATGGACAACACAATCTCTCGTCAGAAGGCCGTACGTTTTAACATTGATCCTTACCTAAAGGGTATAGATAAATATAACAACAAACACTTTTTACGGACTCGGTATTACCTCGTGACCACGGGAAATGATGTGGCCCTTTACGATGCTTCCTTTGCACAAATGTATTATGCAGACTATCAATTTCAGCGAAAAGTAAAATCAACCGGAAGCATTACTCTTGGAGCAACAAACACCTTGAACAAAATAAAAAGCTGGGTTTTTGGGGACCACGTTTCTGAGAATGCAGCAGCCTATTCACAAGTTGAGTTTAAGAAAAAAACGTGGGATTTCACCACAGGTATTCGATTAGAATATTGCAAATTGGATACGTTGGTCGAAGATTCACGGTTTACCTTAGGTAAATTTTCATCCCCTATTTATCCCATCGTAAGGGCAGGAATCCATTGGGAGCCGATGAAAGGCACCCACCTCAGAGGTTCATTAGGGCAAGGGGTTCGATTCCCTTCCGTTGCAGAACGTTTCGTTTCTACTTCGGTTGGTGGCGTAGTAATTTTTAAAAACCCTGAACTCAAAGCCGAAACTGGATATGCCGCTGAACTCGGTGTAAAACAAGTCATTAAACTCGGCGAATGGAAGGCCATGGCCGATATTGCTGGATTTGCCAACTATTATTCAAACATGACGGAATTT
>CAIJTF010000069.1 GCA_903823565.1 uncultured Flavobacteriales bacterium | reverse complement strand
GGCTCTAACCAACCATGCACCTCGCTTACTGGATTTTCCATGTTTGCCTAAAGCGATGGCAAATTCTCTTCCTGCCAATAATCCAATAAACACCCAGGTAGTACTCATCGGTACATTGTTGTACATCTTGAAATAGAACAAAATCGCCGCGTACACTAAATCCACCAAGGTGGCAGCGCGCACATCGGCGACATTGGTTTTTTCATTGATGATGTCCTGAATTTTATCTCCTTTTAGAAAAAAGATGAGTCCTAAACCAAAGAATACAAATCCTGTGTAAACAATAAATTCAAAAACATCTAACTGTCGGGGCAAAAACACAGCGATGTTGGCAGCATCTTGCATGATCCATACCGCCCAAAGAGTGCCGGAGGTAATCCACTGCAAAACCATCCAATAGGAACGCGCCTCGCCCTTTAAGTAATTTTTGACAAAGCGCTCGAGCAAAAACCAAACAAAAACAGCCAAAACAAAAGCCAGCACATAGCCAAAGAAGCTTTTGGACATCACTGAAACAATCGTGCCCGCTTTGTAGGTAAATACATTGAGCAACAAAAAGGTGGTAGATACGGGCCACCTCATTCGGGTCATGATTAACAAGACGATGGGTGCTGCCAATTGCAAAAAGACAAAGCTTTCAGGTGCTTTTTCTAATCCTGGGGTACTGAGTAGTTGGAAGGAAACATCCCCCTCAAAAACCAACCAACTGTAGGTAATCGTAATTACCCAAATCAACCCAATAAAAATCCACAACCAATACCATTTAATCTTTTGGTTGGAAACAATAAAGGTCCCGATGGTCTGAATACTGTCATTGGCTATGGCAGAATAGGCTGCAAGAGCAAACCCAAACCACATGGCAGCATAAGTATATTCAGTAATTATCCCAGCGATGGAAACAAGAATCAGCGTAATAATCAAAAAAGGTCGTTCAGCCTTGGCTAATTCAAAAATCCAGTAGGTTTTTTTGGAAAGATTTTCCTGATTAATGTTTTGATCAATCAGCTTTTGCTTGGCCATGGGAGGGATAGAGATGAACTGGCTTCAAAAATAAATAAGATATTCCGCAACACGTGTTATTAAATTGTTAAAAGAAAGAAAAACAATCTCCAATTGCAGAAATCCAAATTGATTTTAGGGAAAAAAAGTGAATTTTTGTACCCAATTCTAGTAAGAGAACAAGGATAGCATGATGCGCCGTTAGACAATCCCATTGATTGTCACCAGCACTACGAAAATGGAAAACTTGGAGAAGCAGGGAGTACCTGCCAAAGGTAATTTTTTACAGTATGCACAGGTCTTTTTTGCCTTGTTGCTCTTCATTTTTGCCATTGATCTCCTCACCGTTGGCATTGGAAATATCAATAGTGGTATCGCATTAGAGATTCTTAACGCCACCAAAAATCCATTTATCAGTCTATTTATCGGCTTGTTGGTTACGGCCTTGATTCAAAGTAGTTCAACCGTCACCGCAAGTGTGGTCGCTATTGTGGCCTCAGGAAACCTCACCCTTCAGCAAGCAGTTCCTATTGTACTAGGCGCCAACATCGGTACCACGCTTACCTCCACGCTCGTATCCTTGTCTTATTTGATGAACAAAAAGGAATTTCGTCGGGCGCTATCCGCTGGAATTTCCCATGACCTATTCAACATTCTTACAGTTAT